>JAOZNO010000960.1 GCA_029933755.1 Bacteroidales bacterium
ACCTAATGCAAAATATTTGGTACTACCCGGCTTATCCAATAAGACTGAAATTTGGGTAGATGGGAAAAAAGTAAGTGTACAAGATGATAAAATATTTTTTTCAGAAGATGCTGAACTTATTGTTATTAAAAATGGAGAAGATGCAAGTGGGCTATCAAAATCCGCAACTTTCTATTGTAGCGGTTCTAGTGAAACAGAACTTATATCCTGGCTTGATATGGGTTTGAGAAGATTTACCGGATTTATAGATTACGAAACTTCATTTAATATCCCGTACGATAATTCCTCGGTTACTATTGAGCTTGGTAATGTTCAATATATGGCAGAGCTTTGGTTGAATGATGAAAAAATAGGTGAACGTTTATGGGCTCCGTTTACATTTAATGCAAAAACCTTAAAGAAAGGAGAAAATAAATTACGTGTTCGTATAGGAAACTTAATGGTAAATGAAATGGGTGGCCAGGATGATTTAGGGAAACTCCGTCATTGGGGTTGGCAAAACCCTCCAGCCTCCAGTTTTGAAGCGGGACTATTAGGGCCTGTTAAAATAAAATTAATAAAGCCACCTAAAGAATAATAGTGAGGGTATTTAAAAAGCTGTTAAGTGGCTGAATGTAGGAAATGGAAATTTTCGGCGTAGCGTCATAGTAGTCAGAGTTTGAAAAAATAAATTATGAAACATAAGTTGTAATAAATAAAAAATCAGTAGCTATGGGCTCATAGATTTAAAGAGTATGTGAAAAGCCGCTAAGCGGGTATTCGATAAAATGCAGAAAGTCATTAGTCTGCATATCAGATTATTAAAGACCCGCTAAGCGGCTGAATACAGAAGTAAGCAATGTGGATGTTAAAAATATCCCAGACCCGCCTAGTACAAAGTACGGCGGACAGGCAATATAAACTAAAGCGTAGTATATTTAATAACATATACCATGACCAAATTAAGCTCAGCACATTTAAAGATTCTTGTCTTTTTTCTGTTTATATCTGTTGCTATAAAGGCTCAGGATAATCTCACTAAATACCAAAATAATGTTTTTATCAAAAACTGGTCAGTTTGTGGGCCATTTCCAAATGAAAAAGGAAAAAATATCAATACTGATTTTTTAATTAATGCAGGTGGTGAAAATCATATAAAATGGAAACAGGAATTAACACACAAGAGCATATCAGTACCATCAGGGAAAGTAGGATGGATTAAGGCCTTAGCTGACAATGCAGGTAAGCTGGATATCAAGAAATATTTATCCCCAAATCAAAAGAATGTTGCTTATTGTGCGTCCTATATTGAGTGTGATGATATTACCCCGGCCATATTGAAATTAGGCAGTAATGACCGCCTTAAAGTATGGCTAAATGGCAAATTGGTGCATATGTTTTCACAGCCTCGTGCAGGAAGTCCGGATACGGATCAAATTCCTGTAGAACTAAAAAAAGGAAAAAATCAGCTTTTGGCGAAGGTGGATAACGAAGGTGGAAACTGGTGGATTTATGCCCGATTTGATAAACTGGAATAAATAGATGATGAAATATTTATGACGAAACCATTGATTAGTTTAGTTCCAAAAAAAACAAAGGAAGGAAGTATCGCAGATATTTTTAATGTTATGCTGTTTAATACTTCTACTATTCCCTCAAGTGCAATTACCATAAAAGTAAAAGCCAATAAAAACAGACAGGAACAGATAATAACGACCTCTCCTTTGGGCGCCAAAGAGTACAAATGGATTAGCCTGGAGTCTCCTGTAGATATTAACAAATCTAAAAACACATTATCGGCCAGGCTTATCGTTTCAACAAACCAGGGTTCAAAAACCTTTAAACTTGAGGCCAAACGAGCGGATATTCTGGATGGAAAAATATATTTCGTACAAGGATTTCATGTTGATCCCGTATGGAGAGATAGCCAGGCAGGTTATCAGGCACTTATATTCTCAAACTTCACACAACACTTGCAAGCAGTACAGTCTGATTCTTCATTTGGCT
>JAOZNO010000148.1:0-5121 GCA_029933755.1 Bacteroidales bacterium
ACCAATATATTCACCAACGATCCAAATAAGCATAAACATAAAACCCATAAATATAAAAAGGATTACAATCAACCATTTGTAAAGATGATAATATACATTATTAATAAGAACATCACCAAGCTGGTAAAACAATAATGCCATTCCTAAGATGGTTGTAATCAGACCCAAATAAAAACCAATTCGTAAGGGAAGTGCTGAAAAATTAAGCATCCCGTCCATACCTAAACGAGCTAATTTACTTAACGAGTATGCAGATACACCTTCCGTTCGATCTGGTCTGTGATAATCAACAAAAGCATGCTTAAAACCTGTCCAAGCCACCATTCCCCTTAAATACCTTGATTGCTCCGGCATATTATTAATTTCTATAAGTACGGAACGGTCAATTAATCTAAAATCACCAACATTCCTGGGAATATCAATAAACGAGAATTTGCTTAAAATTTTATAATAAATCTTTGAACCAAGTTTTTTAAGTAAGCTATCCTTTCGATAATTTAACCTTCGTGCGTATACTACATCAAAACCCTCTTTCCATTTTTGAAGCATTTCAGTAATAACCTCCGGCGGATCCTGCAAATCGCAATCCATTGTTATTACTGCTTCTCCTTTTGCAAATTTTAAGCCTGCAGTTAAAGCTGCCTGATGCCCGAAATTTCTACTAAAATTGATAACTTTTACTTTATCGTCAGATTCTGATATTTGTTTTAACTTTTCATGGGTATTATCTAAACTACCATCATTTACAAAAATAATCTCAAAGTTTTCTTCTTTATCTGACATTAATGAAAGTAACCTTGAGTAAATAATTTCAGTATTTTTTTCCTCGTTATAAGCAGGAATTACAAATGATAACATAGATTAAGTTTCATATTTTGAAGCGTAAATATATTGATTAATAATCTAATTCTAAAAGTTACCGCAATTATTATTTATTTATAACGTTATACCATACCCAAAAGAGGAATATTCACCTATCATATCTATATATGTAACATTTTGAATAATTAAAGATGTAGATTGGACTATGTGTTGTAAATTTTTAACTAAATTTCATTACTTTTTTCCAAATTACATACCTTATAAACATAATTTCATAACATCCCCACAAACGGAATTCACTAAATTTGCTCATCAATTATTTAACCCTAATTATTAATTAAAATTAACTAATTATGAAAAGAATTCTATTTGGAATTATTACACTCTCTTTATTAGTTTTTATATCTTCTTGCCAAAAGAAAGATGAAGTTGCCAAACAAGACCAAGCTACTGTTGCTGATGATATTATACCCGGCCAATATGTAGTGGTTTTAAAGCCTTCAACAAACAAAGCATTTGCACAATTAATGTATGCTGAAAAAATTCAGCTTGTTAAACAAGAAGCAACGCAAATGGGTGTTGATGAATCGTCTGTTCAACAGGCTTACGGTTCAGCAATTCGTGGTTTTGCAGCTAAGCTTAACGATGAGCAATTAGCTAATCTTAGAAGTGATGACAGAGTAGCATACATTGTACCTGACAAAATGTATACCCTAGGCAGAGGCCCTGGAGGTGGAGGTGGAACTGTAGATCCACCAGAGCCAGTAGACCAGGTAATACCTTACGGAATTACCCGTGTTGGATATGGTGACGGTACAGGTAAAACTGCATGGATTATTGATACAGGTGTTGATTTAGATCATCCTGATTTAAATGTAGATGCAGCTAGTGGCTATGATTTTATCAATAATGATGCTTATGGTGATGATGATAACGGACATGGATCACATTGTGCTGGTACAGTAGCAGGTATTAATAATGATATTGGTGTTGTTGGTGTTGCAGCCAATGCTACAATAGTTCCTGTTAAAGTATTAGACAGAAGAGGTAGTGGTGCTTATTCTGTAATTATTGCCGGTGTTGACTTTGTTGCAGCTAATGCTTCTCCAGGTGATGCAGCTAATATGAGTCTTGGTGGTGGTGTATATCAGCCAATTGACGATGCAGTTATTAATTTAGCAAATGCGGGTATTTTTGTAGCACTTGCAGCAGGTAATGAAAGTGACGACGCAAATAATCATTCGCCAGCAAGAGCAAATGCAGCAAATATTTGGACTACCTCTGCTATGGATGAAAATGACTATTTTGCATATTTTTCAAATTATGGAAATCCTCCTATTGAGTTTTGTATGCCAGGTGTAAATACATTTTCAACATATAAAGATGGTGGTTATGTAACTATGAGCGGAACTTCAATGGCTGCTCCTCATATGTGTGGCGTATTATTAATGACTGGCGGAAACCCAACAACTGATGGTTATGTTAATGGTGATCCTGATGGAAATCCTGACCCAATAGCACATTTATAGTTTATAAAACAAACTGTTAATCATAAAATTTAAGCCGCACATCACAATGTACGGCTTTTTCATGTAAAAAAATCAATACTTCATCAATAAACTAACTCTTCCCTGAATATTCTACATAACAGCCCATACACTTGCACTAGTCTAACTATCAACAAGTAACAATATTTAGATGTGTGTTCAAAAACACATAACTACCGAATTTCATAACTTTTGAACCAAATTTCATTATTTTTTTTAAATTCAGTTTTCTAATTTTGACTATCCTTAACTATCAATTAATTTAACTTTCTTTAAACTAACTTAGAATATGAAAAAAATTTTACTTGGATTTGCTGTTGTTGGGATGTTATTCTCAGCTTGCCAAAAAGAAGAACAAATTGCAAAAAATGATACTAATCAAACTGTAGACCAGACTATTCCAGGACAGTATGTTGTGGTACTAAAACCTTCAACAAACAAAGCATTTGCTCAATTAAAACATGTTGAAAAAATTCAACAAGTTAAACAAGAAGCAGTACAAATGGGTATTGATGAATCGTCTGTTCAACAGGCTTACGGTTCAGCAATTCGCGGTTTTGCAGCTAAACTTAATGATGAGCAATTAGCTAATCTTAGAAATGATTCAAGGGTAGCCTATATTGTTCCTGATAAAGTATTTATTTTGAAAAAGCCTGTACCTGAACCTCCTCCGGCAACCGGTGATGAAGTTCCTTATGGAATTGAAAGAGTTGGCTATGGTGATGGTTCTGGTAAAACTGCCTGGATTATTGATACAGGTATTGATTTAGACCATCCTGACTTAAATGTCGATGTTGCCAGATCTGCTGTTTTCACAGGTGCTAGATCTGCAGATGATGACAATGGACATGGTTCACATTGTGCTGGTACTGTTGCTGCAAAAGATAATGACTTAGGTGTTATTGGTGTTGCTGCAGGTGCTACAGTTGTCCCTATCAAAGTTCTTGACAGAAAAGGAAGTGGATATTACTCATGGATAATTGCAGGTGTTGACTATGTTGCTGCTAATGCTAATGTAGGTGATGCAGCTAATATGAGCCTTGGTGGTGGTGTATATCAACCGATTGATGATGCAGTTGCTAATTTAGCTAATGCAGGTATATATGTAGCCCTTGCTGCCGGTAATGAAAGTGATGATGCTGACAACCATTCTCCAGCAAGAGTAGATGGAGCGAATATTTGGACAATCTCTGCAATGGATGTGAATGATAATTGGGCATATTTCTCTAACTATGGTACACATGTTGATTATTGCATGCCGGGTTACAGTGTGTACTCAACTTACAAAAGAGGTGGTTATGCTACTTTAAGTGGTACTTCAATGGCTGCTCCACATATGTGCGGTGTATTACTAATGACAAATGGTAATCCTCATACTGATGGTTATGTTAATGGTGACCCTGACGGAAATCCTGATCCAATTGGCCATTTATAAAATATAGAAACTAAATAGTTTAGGATATGCTAAAGCTGCCTGATTAATTTCAGGTAGCTTTTTTTATACACCAATTTAATATTTATGATATTTATGTTAAATTTGTTAATTGACATACAAAAATGAATATTCAAAACCTTATAAAGTATTTTAATACGTGCTATCAAGCTGATAACAGCGGATTAAGTATAAATAATTTCTTTAGCTCAAGCATTGAAAACAGAATGATTTTTGAAGGAGAAGAAGAAATTATTAATAGTCTGTTGCCATTTATCCCTATAGACCCACCAAAAGCAGTTAATGCATTAAAAACTATAGGTGTTTATAGTAAAGAAAAAGAGCTGGTTTATGCTTCGCTTTTTGTTGTTGGTAAAACAATTAGTTTTACAAATAAGCCAACAAGAATTTGTTCGCCATTATTTATTTATCCTGCAAAAGTATTTCTTGACGATGATATTTATTACATGCAAGCTGATTTAGAAAACAGAAAAGTCAATTATGCATTATTAAGTCAAATCAGAAAAAATGAAGAGGATAATAATGATTTCTTTGAAGAGTTTTCTAACACCATCATTCAAAATAATATTGATGAATTTGTACTTTTATCTTTAATTAGAGTACTTAAAAAATATATTCCTGAACTAGATACAACATATTTAACTAATTTTCCTAAGCTGATGTCTCAGTCAGCTATTAAAGAACTATTATCATCGGGTAATTTAGAATTTGACAACTATAAAATAATTGCTGCAAGTGGTGTCGGTATTATAAAAAAATCTGTAAATACCAGGGGAATTATTAATGAACTCACTGCCATGTCAAAATCGGGGAAATTATCAAGCCCTTTAAAAACAATATTTAATTTTCAGAATGTAACAGAGAAAAAAGTAAGAAAAACAGGCAGAGTACCGGCAATTATGAATTTAGCACAACAAAAAGTACTGAAAATTGCTGAAAAATATCCAGATAGTCTAATTAATGGTCCTCCAGGAACAGGGAAATCTTATACAATATCTGCCTTGGCCATTGAGCAAATGAGTAAAGGTAAATCAGTACTTATTGCTTCAAGAACCGATCAGGCTGTTGATGTAATTGCTGATAAGATAGAAAACCAATTAGGTATTAAAAATGTAATTATCAGGGGAGGAAGAAAAGAATATTTACGCGATTTAAAACAACATTTGCAAAACCTGTTAAGTGGTATAAAAATGCTTGATGAAGCGAATAGTTCATCAGAAATTGCAAAAAGACTAAGAACACTTGATAAAAAAATTGCTAATCTAGAAAATAAGTTCATCAAACGTGTTGATGATGAAC
>JAOZNO010000148.1:5221-7781 GCA_029933755.1 Bacteroidales bacterium
GAAGCACCCCTGCAATTATTAGATTCAGTAATGAAAAATTTTATAGCAGCTCATTAAAGATAATGTCTGCCCGCCCTGATATTCCATACAGTGAAGGTATTGAAGTAATCAAGTGCAATGGACTGCGTACAAAAAAAGGAACAAACTTAGAAGAAGCAGATATAATCATTCAAAAAGTTCATCAAATTGTTGATAATGAGGCTAGATTATCTGAATCGGCTTGCCAAAGTATTGGTGTTTTATCACCCTTCAGGGCACAAGTTGAGCTTTTATCTGAAAAAGTTAAACGCAAATTTTCATTGCACCAAATTGAACGTCACAAACTAAATATTGCTACAGCATATGGTTTTCAAGGCGAAGAACGTGATGTAATGTTTCTTTCATTTGTACTTGATAATGAATCACATCCAACTGCTTTTCGGCATATTAATAAAAAAGATATTTTCAATGTAAGTATTACCCGGGCAAAATCATTACAATATATAATTCACTCTTTAAACATTAATGAATTAAAGCCAGATAGCTTGCTAAGACAATATTTAGATAGTTTTAAAACCAGCCATAAAGAATTGAAACCTAATAAAGTTAAAGATTTATTTATTGATGAAGTAGTTGTAGATCTACAAAAATTAAATTTAGCCATTTGGGTAGCTTATCCAATAGCCGGTTTAAAAATTGATATTATTGTACAACATCGAAATAAAACTTTTGGTATTGATTTAATTGGTTATCCTGGTAATTTTGAAGAATCATTTAGCCTTGAGCGATATAAAATGTTACAACGTGCCGGACTAACATGCTTTCCCCTACCCTACACTTACTGGGTTTCAGATAAAGAAAGCTGTTTGGAAGAAATTAAGGTTTATTTACAATAAACTAAGGCTCTGATTTAAATATTCTGGGGCACTTATTTTTTAATGTTTTACATTAAGTATCAGGTAATTAGTAATTGGTAATTAAAAATGAATGCTAGTTTTATTTAATTACTAATTACCAGTATCTAATTACTTGCCGAATGTAAGCGATACGGATACTAAACATATCCCAGACAATCTAAACCAGAGCCTAAACTAACAGTATAGGTCAGAAGTATAAGTAGTTGACTAAATTTAAAAATATGTGTATAATAGAAATTGAAGAAATGGAATTTTATGCCTATCATGGGCATTATGAAGAAGAACGAATTGTAGGTAACCGGTTTGTCCTTGATTTAGTTATTGAAGGAGACTGTGATACGGCTGCAAAGTCGGACAGTATTAAGGATGCTCTTAACTATCAAACAGCATATAAAGTAATTCGTGAGCAGATGAAACAAAAATCACATCTACTCGAAAATATTGCACAACGAATTCTTGATGCACTTTTTGAAAATATTAAAAACATTAAAAAAGCAAGTATAAAAGTACGAAAAATGAATCCCCCGATGGGTGGACAAATTAAAAGTGTGTCAGTTACTTTAACAAAAACTGCCTAAAAAGTATTGGCATTCTTCAAAAATAAATAATACAAAAACGTAAAGACACACAGCCGTGTGTCTTTACAAATAATATTAAATTTAAAATTTAATCCTCATCCTCAAGTTTAACATGCCCCCAGTTTTCACCCGAGCGGATTCTATTTAACTGTGTATGAGTAATGCCAAATTCCTTAGCCAATTTATATAATTTATTTTTCCCTCGTTTAAGCTTTTTCTTTAGCCTAATCACATCCGTTTCAGTAAGCTTTGCATTGGTAATTCTACCTTTGCGGTTTATTGCTTTATAGTTTGGATTTTCTTTGTGATGCTCTTTTAATATCTCTCTATCTGCCCACTTAAGGTTATCAAATCTATTGTTTTCTTTGTTATAATCAAGATGAATAACAAAAGTGTAATCTTCTGATGTTTTTTCGCAAAAAGCTTCAGCTACAATCTTATGCACAATTTTGGTTTTTTTGTATTTCCAATTTACATTAGATTTAAAAGTAAAATACCTGTAACCATTAACAAGTTGAGCTTTAAGCACTTTCCAGTCGTTAATCGATGTTTTAAAACGTCTGATACGCCCAAAATCAGATACTTCGTACTTTTCTTCTTCATTAATTCCCTCAAACCATATAGGTTTCCATTTCTCATTCCAAAAACTTGATTTTTCCATTTTTTTGTAAAGTTAGTTTGGCAATAAAACTTAGGAAATATTTAAATATTAGAAAATGCATGTTTTTTACAGATATACCTCCCTCAAAGTATATTCAAAAAAACCACATGGAAATTTACTTCCCAAAGGGATTATTGCCGATAAATTCTAAAATAAGTAAAAATTTTCTTTGTGTTATGGGCAAATATAGTGAAAAATATTAATATATGATTAATTAACCGTTATTTTTAACAAATATAAACTCTATAAGTATATCGGCTCTGGTTTAATTATGATATAATACTAATATTGTGTAATTGATGGGTAATCAGAAATTAGTAAGCGAGAATTAAAATACTGTATTATATGACGTCTTAAAGAAAAGAGGCTTATTAATCAATAAGCTCGGAGCAAGCTCACGAGGTATGAATTGGAAAGAATTTATT
>JAOZNO010000149.1 GCA_029933755.1 Bacteroidales bacterium
TCATATAATTATATTTGCTCTTTCCTTAAATCTACTTGTAAAGTAGAAAATCACTTTTAAGTAATCTCAAAATTTAAATATTAAACTTCCACAGTTTTTTTCTGTGGCTTTAATCTGTAAACAGTTATTACTGAATCAGGGCAAACCAATGCGCAGTTCATACATCCTGTACATGCTTCTGGAATTTCCATGTATGCAAAATGGTAGCCTTTACCATTTACCTCGTCTGCTAACCTGATAACACTGGTTGGGCAAACTTGAACACATAGGTCACAACCTTTACATTTTTCTGTATCAACAACAATTGCTCCTCTTACTTTTGCCATAATATTTTGTTAATTAAATTAGAAATTGTAACTTTTTTACACTCAAAATTATTAATTTATTATTAAAAGTGCAATTTTACTTATATGTCGTAAATCATTAAATAAAAGTTTCAAGATACAAAAAAATGCTGTATTTTTGAACTTTCTATTCGCCAAAATCCTCATTAAATTTTTTTAGTCTACTCTCAAGGTCTTTAAATTGATTTTCACTGGTTTGCGATACGCAGGCTCTTAAACCTTCAGATCTTTTACTTCCTGTAATATCTAAAGCAATTGCACTTATACCATAATAGAGAAGATTTTCAAGTAACTCTACACCGCTCATTCCCGGATAGGAGAAAGTAAAATAGAAACCATCGGCAATAGGTACATCCATATCCATATCGTAAACAATGTTAAAACCATTATCGGTAAATAGTTTTTTCATTATTTTTGCCCGATCACCATATATTTTAACCGAGTCAATAAAATTAAACTCTCCATCGCTAGCTGCTTTTAACATAGCTGCTAATCCGTACTGTGCTGAATGAGTAACACCAGAAGATAGTGCGTATAATGCTCCATATATCATTGAATATCCAAAACCATCTGTACTATAATATCTTTTTAATTCAGGATATCTGCGTTTAAATAGCTGATCTGAAACTGCAATAGTACCAACTCTCTGTCCGGCATAACTAAATGCTTTTGAACTTGAAATAAGGAAGATGTAATTATCAGTATATTTTGCTACTGTAGGCTGAAATGGTTCTACCCCTGGACGAGAATAATCTTTACGAAAATCCATTCCGAAGTACGCAAGGTCTTCAATTACTATTATATCATATTTATTTGCTAATTCACCAATAATTTGAAGTTCTTCGTCTGTAAAGCATATCCATGCAGGATTATTGGGATTAGAATATAAAATGCTTGATACGGTACCTTTTTTTAAAAATGATTCTAACTTGTCCTTTAATTTATCGCCACGGTAATCATAAACATCAAAAGTTTCATATTCATGACCCAAAACATGACATTGCTGTTTTTGTACCGGGAAACCGGGATCAATAAATAGAGTACCCTTTTTGTTATGATCAGTTCGGTTTGCTACTAAAAATGCGGCCATTGAACCCTGCATAGAGCCAACTGTTGGCATACAGCCCTCTTTATCAACATCAATATCTAAAAAAGATTTAATAAATCTTGAGATTTCTTTTTTTAATACTGTGACACCTTCAATCATAGGGTATTTTGATGCAACTCCACTTTTAAGGGCCGCAATTTCGGCATTTATACCAATTTCAGGTGGTGCCAACCCAGGTACACCCATTTCCATACGGATGAATTTTTGTTTTGTCTCAGTTTCAATTTTGTTAACAATTTTAACAATTTCACGGATTGTTCCATGACCAACTACTTCCAAACCTGATTCTTTAATTTTTTCATGGACAATTTCGAACTTAATTGGGGTATCTTTTTTTATCATATTATTTTGTTTAGGTTTTTTTAGAAACAAAAAAGCCCCTATTTATTGGGGCTTTATATTTTATTCATTTATTATTTCTTTATTTTCATTCTTTTCTAAGAGGTATTTATCTAAAAATAACAGAATTTTTTCGTAGCCTTCTATTTTATTTTCATTTTTTCTAAAACCATGTCCTTCATCATCAAAAACAACATATTCAACCGGAATATCATTTTTCTTGACTGCTTCAACCATTTCGTCTGATTCAATTTTTAAAACCCGGGGATCTTTAGCTCCTTGAAGTACCATTAACGGTTTTGTGATTTTTTCAGCATGGAATATGGGTGAAATTCTATGTAAATATGCAGAATCTGTTTCAGGATTCCCCATTTCTTTATACATCGCATCGCGATAAGCACCCCACCAAGGCGGCATGTTTTGTAATATGCGAAGCCAGTTAGCTACTCCAAAAACATCTACTCCAACTTTGAATTCATCGGCTTGGAATGCTAAGGCAGATAATACTATATATCCTCCGTAAGAGCCACCGATTATGCCAATTTTAGAAGTATCAACCCAATTTGTGGATGCTAAATAGTTTTTACCGTAAACACAATCCATAAGGTCATCTTCACCATGCTTCATGTCATCTAATCCGAAGAATGTTTTACCATAGCCACTACTTCCACGATTGTTAACAGCTAAAATTGCATAATCATGGTTAAGCAAATATTGAAGTAATGGATCATAAAATAATTTTGATTGTTCTCCAGGCCCACCATGTACCCATATTAAGGCCGGAACTTTATTGTTTTTTGATGCTATATGTGGACGATAAAGAATGGCAGGTATTTCAAGATTGTCAAATGAATTATATCTTATTACTTTTCCTTTAACCAAATCAGTAGTAGGTATTTCAGGGTTCATTGCTTGTGTAAGCTGTTTGTATTCTTGCGTATCAAAATTATAGTAATAAAGATCTCCTGCTGATTTAGTACTTGAAACATAGAATGTTGCAGCCTTTTCTGATTTTGAAAATATAAAATTAGTTACACTTGCTCCGTCAAATTCTGGAAATTTTATTGCTTTATTATTTTGGTCAAATATTTTAATCTTTGTACGTGAATCTTCATTTATTGCAATATAGAAATACTTTGCATTGCTTGATGAATAGGCTTTATCAATATCCCAGTTTTCAGCATAAGCTTTTTCTGATTTACCTGTTTCAAGGTTTAACTTTTCAATACTTGTAAATTCGCCTGTTTTATCTGTTTTATAATAAAGATATTTATTATCAGGACTAAATACCAGTGGTTCAAAGAAAATATTTCCTTGATGTTCTGTAAGTAATTTTAATTCATTGTTTTCTCTGTTAAATAGAAAGATATCTGTATTTTGTCTAATATGGGTTTTTTTAAATGCAATATACTTTTTGTCATTAGATATGGCTCTTAAACTATAACCACTATCATTTTTATAGATTAAAGCAGACTCAAAGGTTTCAATATCCATTTCGTAAATATCCATTCTTCGCTTCGTTCGCTTATTTGAACCAAATAAAAAGCTTTTTTGATCATAATTCCATGTGTAGAATAGTGCTCTGGCAATTGAGTCCGGGGTAAGATCCTTCATTGTACCATCTTCTTTTCTAAGGAAAATGTGGTAAAGCTCATCTCCTTCATTATCAGCTTTTATTAATACCCGATTGTCATTTGGAAAGTATGAATATGAATAAAATGCAGACTTTTTAGAATCGGTTAACTGCTGAACTTCATTGTTTTCAATATTTACAGAATATACATTGTAAATACCTGATTTGTTACTCGTATATAGAAGTTCCTTTTCATCAAAAGAGAGTGAGTTTCTACGAATATCTGTATTCTCTATAAATTGTTGAATACTATATTTTATTACTTCCCTGGGTTTTTCATTTTCATTACAAGATAAGAACAGTGAAATAATCATTAACAGAACAACTAGTTGTTTCATAATAGTTATTTTTTGGTTTCTACAAATATAAAGGTAAATGTTTTAAACAAAAAACGCCGTAACATAGCTACGGCGTTTTTTATTGATTAATTATTCTAAATCATGGAATACCAACCCACTTCGTAACTTCGGTTCAAACCAGGTTACTTTTGGTGGCATAATAAGGTTATTATCAGCAATGTCCATTAGTTGATCCATGGTAACAGGATATAAAGCAAATGCTACTTTCATCTCACCATTATCAACCCTGGTTTTTAATTCTCCCAAACCGCGAATACCGCCTATAAACTCAATTCGCTCTGATCTTCTTAAGTCTTTAATATCTAAAAGTGGCTCTAAAACCTCGTTTGTTAAAATGGTTACATCAAGTACACCAACCGGGTCACTTTCTTTGTACGTATTTTTATTTGCTGTAAGAGAATACCATTTACCGCCAATGTACATTGAATAATTGTGTAAACAACAAGGTTTGTATTCTTCAGTTCCTTTTTCTTTAACTGTAAAACTTTTTGAAAGCTTTTCAATAAAGTCCTTATCAGATAAGCCATTTAAATCTTTAACTACACGGTTATAATCAATAATTGTTAATTGGCTTGCCGGAAAATTTACACTTAAAAAGAAGTTATATTCTTCTTTCCCTGTATGGTTCGCATTATTCTTTTTTCGTTCCTGACCGACTAAAGCAGCAGCAGCTGTTCTATGATGACCATCAGCAACATACTGATACTGAACTTCATTATTAAATGTGCTTTTAATATTTGCAATCTGTTCTTCATCTTTAATTACCCAAAAATGATGACCAAAACCATCTTCCGTTGTAAAATCATATTCTGGTTCTGATTTAACAACTTCGCTAACAATTGCATCAATTTTTGCATTATCACGATAAGTGAAAAATACAGGCTCAGCATTTACATTCGTAACCCGAACATGATTCATGCGGTCTTCTTCTTTGTCCGGACGAGTTAATTCGTGTTTTTTAATCACATTATTCAAATAATCTTCAACACCGGAGCAACCAACAAGTCCGTACTGAGTTTTTCCATTCATGGTTTGTGCATAAATATAATAATAGGCATTATCATCTTGCATAAACATTCCATCAGTAATTAGTTTTTGCAGATTGCTTTTTGCTTTATTATACACTTCCTGAGAATGTAAATCAATACCTTCAGGTAAATCAATTTCAGGTTTTACCACATGTAAAAAGGAATATGGATTACCTTCCACCTCTTTTCTTGCTTCAGAGGAGTTTAGAACATCATATGGTCTTGAAGCAACTTTGTTTACATTTTCTTTTTGGGGTCTAAACCCATTAAATGGTCTAAATATGGACATAAAATTAATGATTAATGATTAATGAATATTGATTAATAATTAATTCTGAACTCATTAAAAACGAATTAAAAAGGTATTGAATTAGAAACAAAATGTTAAATTGTTAAACTGTTAAATTGTTTCTGTACAACAATTTATCCATTTAACAATTTAACCATACTTCAGTTTATTAATATGTATCTACAATTTAAACAATAGTTCGGTGCTTTTTCGTAACCGTCTGATTTGTAGACAATTATGATTAACAGAAAATAATTCTAATTCATTAAAAATCAAAGCCTTGCGACTTTGCGGCTTTGCGAGAAACAAAAATTTAACGAAGTATTAATTTAAAACTACAGTGATTTAATTTTTATGAGTTCTTGATTATTTATTTACCTTAAAAGTAGTATCACCATTTTTAAAATAGCCAATTATTTGATTTGCTCCGGCTACACCTGCATTAATGTTTGCTTCAGATGTTTGAGCTCCCATTTTCTTAGGTGTAAACAAAGACCTTCCTTCAAATTGTGCAAAATCTGCTTTATTATCTGGTGCAATATCTGAAATATAAGAGAAATCAGAACGATCTGCCATAAGTTTAAGTAAATCAGCTTCGTTAATAACTTCTTTTCGAGCAGTATTAACTAGAACAGCATTTTTTGGCATTAGTGATAATAAATCGTAATTAATTGATTGCTTAGTTTGATCATTTGCAGGAATGTGCAAAGAAATATATTGACATTTGGCATAAAGTTTTTCAGCAGATTTAACCGATTTAACCTTATCTTTCTTCATTACTTTTTTCTTCACATAAGGATCAAAAGCATATACTTTCATACCAAAGCCTTTGGCAATTTTTGCTACATACTGACCAACATTACCATATGCATGAATACCAAGTGTTTTACCTTTTAACTCTGTACCTGCAGATCCGTTATAACTATTTCTTGCCAGAAAAACCATCATTCCTAATGCTAATTCTGCAACAGCATTAGAGTTTTGTCCCGGTGTGTTCATTACCACAACTCCTTTGGCATTAGCAGCTTCTAAATCAACATTGTCGTAACCAGCACCAGCACGAACAACAATCTCAAGGTTTTTGGCAGCGTTAATTACTTCTTTGGTGACTTTATCGCTACGTATTATTAAAGCATTTGCATTTTCAACAGCTTTTACAAAATCTGCTTGTTCTGCATATTTTTCAAACAATTCAAATTCAAAACCTGCACTTTCTACAATTTGTTTAATACTTTCAACTGCTGCAGGCGCAAAAGGTTTTTGGGTTGCTACGAGTATTTTTTTCATAGTTTATAATTTTATATATTGAATGTTGTTTTTTTTTGGTAATAAGTTTATGGGTTACAGTCCCCAGTCTTCAGCTCTCAATCTGCAATCCTATGTAAACTGTAAATTGAGTACTGGGTACTGTGGACTAATTATCCATGACTTTCTTCAAACTTTTGCATAGCCTTTACAAGTGCTTTCACACTTTTAATTGGTAAAGAGTTATATGTAGAAGCTCTAAATCCACCAACGGAGCGGTGACCTTTTAATCCTACCATTCCTCTTTCGGTTGTAAATTCAAGAAAATCTTTTTCCAGCTCTTTATATGCATCGCTCATTACAAAGCAAATATTCATTAAAGAGCGGTCTTCTTTAGCAACAGTACCAACAAAATATGGGTTTCTGTCAATTTCGTTATATAATAAGTCTGCTTTTTCAATAGCTTTTTTATTCATTGCTTCAACTCCACCTTTGGCTTTCATCCATTTTAATGTTTGCAATGCAGCAAAAATAGGAATTACAGGTGGTGTATTAAACATTGAATCTTTATCAATATGTGTTTGATAATTTAACATACTAGGTATTTGTCTATCTACTTTACCAAGAATATCATTTTTAATAATAACAAAAGTTACACCTGCTGGTGCCAGATTTTTTTGAGCTCCACCGTAAATCATAGCATATTTTGAAATATCAACTTTACGGCTAAAGATGTCAGATGACATATCGGCGATAACAGGTACATTTACATCAAAATCATCTTTATACTCAGTACCATAAATAGTGTTATTTGTAGTGATATGTAAATAATCAATATCTTTAGGTAAATCAAAGTTTTTTGGTAGGTGAAAAAAGTCATCTGCTTTAATCTCATGTACCTCGCCAAATAACTTGGCCTCTTTCATTGCTTTACTTGCCCATGCTCCGGTATTAACATAAGCTGCCTTTGATTTCATCAGGTTATAGGGGATCATTGCAAACTGCATGCTTGCGCCACCACCAAGAAAAAGAACAGAGTAGCCTTCCGGGATATCCAACAATTCCTTAAATAAATCCTGGGTTTCGATAACTACTTCATCAAATTCTTTACTCCTATGAGAAATAGAAGCTAATGATATACCCGTTCCTGCAAAGTTTTTAAGGGCTTTGGCAGTTTCTTTCGTTACTTTTTTCGGTAATACCGATGGTCCTGCGTAAAAGTTGTGTTTCTTCATTTGTTAAAATTTAAGTTGTTGCTATTAATTCCATGCAAATTTGCGAATAAAATTTCAATTAACGATTATTGAAAGGAATGATTTATAGCATAGTTTAACACTATTATTTATAATTTGTTGTTATGTAAGAGTTTATTGGTTTATTTGGCTCTGGTTTAAATATTCTGGGGTCTCTATAATTATCTTCTATGTTTTAA
>JAOZNO010000961.1 GCA_029933755.1 Bacteroidales bacterium
TTGCTAATTTAATGTTTGGTTCAAGCGGGGTTTGGATGCAACAAACCAACAATGGTGGGGGATCACCAATCGTTAGAGGCTTAACCGGTAATCAAACCCTGATAATGATTGATGGAATCCGCTTGAATAATTCTACTTTTAGATATGGCCCGAATCAATATTTGAATACGATTAACCTTAATAATATTCGAAAAATTGAACTAATGCGTGGTTCCGGATCGGTACAATACGGAAGTGATGCACTTGGTGGGACAGTACATGTAATTAGTAAAATCCCAAAACTTAATCCTAATGAAAAATCATTTAACTTAGGTTTAAACACGAAATACCTATCTTCAAATATGGAAAGCTCTGCCGCCTTTAATTTTGATTACTTTAGCAAAAGCAATTCCTTTTCAGCTTCAGTATCATATAAAAATTTTGGCGACATTTTAGCTGGTGGTGATATAGGAAAACTTATTCCATCATCTTATGATGAACTTGCACTTGATTATAAATCATTACACAAAATATCAAATTCATATCTACTTACATTATCATATAATTATGTTAAACAATCAGATGTAGATAGATATGACCAGGTTGTGCAAAGGGGTTATGAATATTATAAATTCGATCCGCAAATCAGGCATTTAGCCTACATGAAAAATAGTTTCACTACGAACAATCAACTCTTTAAGGATATTGTTTTCACTTTATCATGGCAGCAATCTGACGAAACCCGAAAAAAGAAAAAAGAAGATAGTGAAATTAAAACTATTGAAAATGATTTAGTAAATGTAATGGGAACCAACCTTGAAGTAACATCCTTGTTATCTGATAATTGGAAAGCAAATTCAGGTATTGAATATTATTATGACTATGTAGAAAGCAGTAAAGAAAATTTTGATCTTTCAGACAATACAAGTGTTATTGAAAGAGGATTATACTCAGATGGAAGTATAGCACATAGTTTTTCAGTTTACAATTTACATAATATTAAATTAGGCAAAACAGCTTTGAATTTTGGGCTGCGGTATAATATAAATACTATTGATATTAAAGATAATGAATTTGGAAATGTATTAATATCTCCAATAGCTTTAACAGGGCATCTTTCGTTACAATATTATTTGACTGAGTATTTACAGCTTATCAGTAAAGTTAATACTGCTTATCGTACACCAAACATAAATGACTTAAGCTCATTTGGATCGTTTGATTATGGTATAGAAGTACCAAATAATAATCTTGACCCAGAACAGTCTCTTAATCTGGAAATTGGGTTAAAAGCCAAATCAAATAGGCTCTCCGGCTCAATATTCGTGTACAGAAATAAATTATACAATTTGATTGACCGTATCAGAACGACTTATAATGGGGATTCAACCTATCAGGGTGAAAATGTTTATACAAAATTTAATGTAGGTGAAGCTTATATTCAAGGTATTGAAGGCGAACTAACTTTTTATTTAAGTAAAACAATTTCGCTTTATTCAAATTTAAATTATACTTACGGACAAAATATAAGCAAGAATGAACCGATGAGAAGAATTCCACCATTGAATGGGAATCTTTCTCTAAAATATAACAAAAACTTGTTAAAATTTTCACTGGAATATTTGTTTGCATTGAAACAAGATCGTTTATCATCTGGCGATATCGACGATCACAGAATTCAGGATGGTGGAACACCTGAATGGCATGTATTTAATTTTTATTCATCGTATCGCATCAAATCATTTACAATTTCAACGGGTTTGCTTAATATTTTCAACGAAGCATACCGGGTTCATGGTAGCGGAATTGATGGAATTGGCAGGAGTATTTTTGTTGGTTTAAAATATCAACTTAAGTAAAATATTCATACCTTGTCAATAAAAGTTAATTTAAAAACCGATGAACCATCAAACAATGGCTATGGTTTAAATATTCTGTATTTTTTGATCTTATAATGTTCTGATTATTTGGTTATTCGTTTATTTGGCGATTTTATCAT
>JAOZNO010000150.1:0-4419 GCA_029933755.1 Bacteroidales bacterium
ATCGGGGGCGTGTGATAAATATAAACCACAGAATACTAGTGTATTTGAGGATTTAGATTTTGAGCAACAACGCAGAGGTCGGACTTTGTAGACAAACTCTAATTAATAAATAATGCATAAAACATAGCTGACAAATAGCTGGTACTACTCATCTTTTCCCGTACAAATTTCAGTGCTTTTACCATATGATTTTCTACGGTATTAACTGAAATGTTAAGTTTTTTTGCAATCTCTTTGTAACTCAATTCTTCATTTCGGCTTAGAGAATATACCTGCTGTTGTCTCTGCGGTAGTTTACTAATTGTATTTTCTAATCGTTCTTTCAGCTCTTTGTATTCTATTTCTGTTTCGTTAGAAGCTTTTTCTTCTGAAATTTGTATTGATTTTATTTGTGAAACAAAGTCTGTTTCTTTTATTTTTTTTCGAATAAGACTAATTGTCGTATTGTGAGCAATCGTAAAAAGAAAGGATTGAAAAGACATGTACTCATTAATTTTACCTCTTTTATCCCAAACTTTAATAAAAACTTCCTGTATAATATCTTCAGCATCTTTTTGTGATTTAAGAATACCAAAAACAAATAAATAAAGCCTATTGCTGTATTTTTTATAAATTTTATCAAATGCATCAATATCACCCTTCCTTATAAGTATAGCAAGCTCTTTATCTGTATTCGAATCTGTAATCATTTATGAAAATACAATTTATTTTATACAAATATAAATAAAAAATATCTATAGATAGTGGTAATGTTATATTACTACGTATTACTTTTAGATTTTAGTTATAGCTTAAGTTAATAATAAAGATTTTTCATAAATTACCAATTGGTGACTTATGAAAAAAAAGAATTTTATGAATATAGATTTATTAAAAAAATATTTTAGCAACAATTGTTCAGCTGATGAAGTTGAAGAAATTGTTTTGTGGTTTAAAAACAATGCGGGAGGAGTAAATGGTCGTACTATTTTAAAGCGTTTGTGGGATGAGATAGAGGAGTCTGAAGTTAAAAAAGTGAATTTTGAGAACCTTTTAGATAAAATACATCATCGTATCAATATAGAAAATTCCAAAAAGAAATTCTCAGGGAATAAATCAATAATTAATAAGGTACAGCCATTTATTATTTTATTGACAAAAGTCGCTGCAATTTTATTTATTCCTATGCTACTTGCCAGTTTGTATTATTATAATAAAAGCAATATAGCATTAAATCAGGAACAAATATATTCTAAGATAACCTCACCAAACGGTTCCAGAACATCTTTTGAGCTACCTGATGGTTCAAAGGTATGGCTAAATAATGGAAGCAGTTTAAGGTTTCCTATACAGTTTACTGGAGAATATCGTATTTTAGAACTATCCGGCGAAGCTTATTTTGATATTGCGCATAATAGTAAAATGCCATTAGTTGTCCGTACAGGTGATTTACAGGTAATGGTTTATGGTACAAAATTTAATGTAATGGCTTATCCCGAAGATGAAAATATTGCAGTTACACTACAGTCAGGTAGCATTTCATTACAGAAATTAAATAAAGACCATACTCAATCCCTTATTAAGTTAAAGCCAAACCAACACGCTATTTTTAACAAAAAGCATCAAGAACTTTCATATATGGATATCAAGCCTGATAAGTTTACTTCATGGAAAGATGGTAAATTAATATTTATTGATGATCCAATTGATGTAATTATGAGTCGTTTAGAAAGATGGTATAATGTAGATATTGAATTAAAAGACGAAGGGCTGTCAAAATACACCTATACGGCTACTTTTACTGATGAACAATTAGAACAAGTATTAAAATTATTAAAGGTTGCTACACCAATAAAATGTAAAATAACTCCAAGCCGAAAATTAGAAGATGGAACGTTTAGCAGAAAAAAAGTTCTAATAAGATTAAAGAAATAATATCAGAATAGTAAATTATTAACTAAAACCTTTTGCCAATGAAATGAACCCTTTGAAAAAAATGCAGGAAAGCTCTCGACAACTTTCCCGCAAAAAATAATTATTAAAGTTAAACCCGGTAACGGGCTAATCTAATCTACAAAAATATGAAAAAAACAAAAAATAACCATGAAAGGAGTAAGAATTATTTCCTTTTGCTTAAAATGATTAGGATTATGAAACTATCAATTATCCTTATAACAGTTTCTTTTGCACAGGTGTTTGCAACTACAACATACTCACAAAAGACTAAAATCACCTTAGATTTTGAAAATACAAAAATTAAAGATGTTTTGGCAAATATTGAAAGCCAAAGTGAGTTTTACTTTTTGTATAGTCCAAAAATGATTAACGACAAAAAGAAGGTTGATATAAAAGTCGATAATACAAGTATTGCTGAAGTATTAAAGCAGTTGTTTGCTGGCTCAAATGCTGACTACATTGTTTTAAACCGGCAAATTGTGATATCAGATAAAACGCAGATAGCACCATTTATAATGTCTGTTATTAAACAAATAAACATAAGAGGTTCTGTAAAAGACACAGATGGAAACTCCATTCCAGGTGTGAATGTATTAGAATTAGGCACCACAAATGGTACTATATCTGATATGGATGGAAACTATTCAGTTTCTGTGAAAGATGAAAATGCAACATTGGTCTTCACTTTTGTTGGAATGAAAACCAAAACCGTAGTTGTTGGTTCGTCAACGGAAATAAATATCGTTATGGAATCAGAAGACGTTGCCCTTGACGATATCGTTGTCACTGCTATGGGAATTAGCCGTGAGAAAAAAGCTCTTGGATATGCCGTTGATGAAGTAAATTCAAACGATATTGCATTAGGAGGAACATCAAACTTCCTTAAGAATCTTGATGGTAAAATTACCGGTGTTAGCATTACAAGCTTGAGTGCTGATCCTACTTCTTCTGCTTTTGTAGTTATCCGGGGGGCTACTTCAATTGCCGGAGTACAAAACAGAAATTCGTCAGCATCAGCACAACCTTTATACGTTATTGATGGTGTAGCTGTTGGAACTGGAGGCATTGCAACAAATGGAAGCATTGATGTAGGAAATTTCATGTCGGAAATAAGCCCGGATGATATTGAGAGTGTTACCATTCTAAAAGGCGCAAGTGCTACTGCCCTTTATGGATCTGAAGGTGGTAACGGTGTTATTATAATAACAACTAAGTCAGGTAAAGGAGCGCAAAAAGGAATTGGTGTAAGTTTTAATTCTTCTCTTACATTTGATCAGGCATACAAAGCATTGCCTGTACAATCTGAATATATAGCTGGTGAAGAAGAGTTTGAAATGGATTTATTTAGCAAGAAAAGTTGGGGGCCTTATTATTCTGATGTTTTAGGCACCCATAATCAGTGGGATATGGCAAAACAGGAATTTGTTGATGAGCCGGTTACAAGAAGAAATACAGAAAATCCATTTCTTGCCTTTCTCCAAACAGGTCTGACTTCTACTAATAATGTTTCTGTAACCGGAAATTATGATAAAGGAAACTACCGGATGTCATATACAAATATGGTTAATAAAGGTGTTGTTCCCAATACAAAAACTATAAGAAATACTGTTTCTTTTGATGCCGGATATAAAGTAAGCGATAAGTTAAAGGTTTCAGGTAATGTACAATATATTAATACTTACGTTCCCAATAAAGCAATTCTTGCAGGTAGAGGCGATGTTAAATATTCATCTATTTTATATAGTATAGTTGCATCTACAGCAGATAAACAGCCTTTTTCTGATTGGGCTACGCCATGGATTAATGGATCGGAAGGATTATTACAAAATGTTCCATACCTTGATTTTGAAGACTATTTAGGAAACGGGGATGAAACAGACAGAGCAAATTACCGCCCTTATAAGGGTACTAACCCTTATTTTGTAGCTGAGGAGATTATAAATACTTTTTCAAGGGAGTCTTTTATTGGTAAAGTGCAAGTAGAATATGATATTTTAGATAACTTAAAACTTACAGGACGCACGGGTCTTAATTCAACCATATTCCATTATCAAAAAAGATACCCATGGAATATTAATAAATATTTGTTGGATGGAAGGTTTTCTACAGAAGATTCTGAGAACTCAAGAATTAATACTGATATTTTCTTAACGTATAGTAAGACATTCGGTAAGTTTAGTGTTGATGCTTTGGCCGGTTATAATTTCCGTATTTCTAATAATCAATATACAAGCCAGGGCGGAGACCATTTGGCCAGGCCAAATGATTTTTCGATAAGTGCTATTTCTAAAGATAATTTATCAACTGCATATTCATGGTCAACAGGAAAGTATTCAAGTATATACGGAACTGCATCTTTCGGTTTCGATAATATGATTTATCTTGATCTTTCAGTAAGAAAAGACTATGTTGGTATTACTGATTTACAAAAAAATAGTTCTTTCTATCCTGGAGGTTCATTAAGCTGGATAGTTTCTGAATCAA
>JAOZNO010000150.1:4519-7749 GCA_029933755.1 Bacteroidales bacterium
AAAAATAGTTCTTTCTATCCTGGAGGTTCATTAAGCTGGATAGTTTCTGAATCAATTAAATTACCAAGCTGGGTAAACATGTTAAAACTTCGCGGTGGGGTTGCACAGGTTGGTTATGGAATTCCTACATATCTTAATGTTGATAATTATGGATTCTCTTCTACATGGAATGGAACTACTGTTGGTACCGTTTATGGTTCGGTTGTTAATCCTGAAATATTGCCTGAAGTTAACACTACCTATGAGGCAGGTATTGATTCCAGATTTTTTGATTCCAGAGTAAATTTTAACTTTACTGTGTTTCAGAAGGTTCATGCAAATCAAATACAGGATATCCCGATTGTATCTTCATCGGGTTTTTCTAGTTACAGAACAAATATTGGAACTGTTACCTCTGATGGTATTGAACTTGCATTAACGCTTGTTCCAGTTCGTACTCAAGATTGGGAGTGGAGTGTAAGTGCAAATTTCACAAAGTATGTAGCTACAATTACTGAGCTTGATCCTGCATTCACAGAAAAATGGATTGGTTATGGAGACGGTTCGATGCTTCGTCTAAAGGAAGGAGAAGAAATTGGTAGCATGTATGCGGAAGAAGGATTTTGGAGAGTGCAGTCTGGTATGTATAAAGGTCAGATCATGTTAAAACCGGATACTGGTACTCCAATAGAAAATGATGACCCTGATAACAGAGACTATCTAGGTAATATGAATCCTGAATTTATGATGGGTTTTACTACTCAGCTAAAATATAAATCTTTCTCTTTAAGCATGGTTATGAGCTACAGAAATGGAGGTGTATATGTTTCAGAAACTGCGAAAAGAATGAATGATGATGGTAAAACTCCATGGTCTCTATCAGGTGATGGTAACTATTGGGAAGGTGGACGTTCCCATAATGGTGGTTATGCATGGCCTGATCCTAATAATGTCGCTTATGATGTCGTTAGGGAATATAATGAAGCTAATGGATTTCTAAACGAAGCTTCGTATTGGAATGGTGTTTATGTAGATCCTACTACTGATTATGATTCTCAGGATCGTAATTTATCAGATGATGCATATGTCTTAAACGGTCAGGATCCAAATACAACATGGTATGCTGTTGTTAATAAAATTGTAGGTAATACCTGGGATTTTCCACAAACACGTACTTTCGATGCAACATATTTCAAAATCAGGGATATTTCGTTAACTTATGATATTCCAAAAACTATTGCAGCAAAAATTAAAATGCAGGCTGCTTCTGTTTCATTTATTGGACGTAATCTTTATTTATGGACAAAAAGTGGCAGAAATGAAGATCCTGAAACCGCATTTTCCGGATCAGGCACAACACAAGGGGTGGCACATTATACACTACCATCTGTACGTCAGTTAGGATTTAAACTAAATTTGACATTTTAATTGAATCATCATTAAAAAAATAAAAATATGAAAAAATATAAAATATATAGTCTCTTATTTATTTTGCTGATGAGTTTTTCATGCTCAGATCAGTTTAGAAAGGAACAGCTTGAGATGGCAGAAGATGTGAACAGATTGACAACACCAGCTTATCTTCTATCGGGATCAATAGTTCGCATTGCTAATTTTTACCAGGAGAAAGGTGTTAATGATGATAAATTTAATGCCATAATGTTATATTATCAACAACTGTTTAGTGTTAAATCCCAGTCTCATGAGGAATTTGCCAAAGCACCGGATAATTGGGGTACTGAGTATAAATTGCTTTATGATACCCAGGCGGGAATCAATGAAGCAGAAGCGGTTGGATTTGTATCTACGGTGGCAGCACAAAGAATTCTGCAATGCTTGATATTTGAATACTTATCTGATATTTATGGTGATATTCCTTATTCGGAAGCACTCAATGGACGTGAAGGAGATATTAAACCTAAATTCGATATGCAAGAAGATATTTATACCGGTTTAATGAAAACTCTTGATGAAGCAGCTATTACTTTGGGATCATCATCAGATGAACTTGATGGAGACTTATTATTTGGTGGTGATAAACAAAGCTGGATTCGTTTCGCGAACTCTCTTAAGATTAGAATGTTGATTCGTTCTTATGATGCTTTTGGTGGAAGCAAGCAAAGTGAACTACAGGCTGCTGCAAATGCATTGATTATTGATAATAATGATTTTAATGCTGCACTAGCTTTTGAGGGTACCGCAGCAAATAATTCTTGGATTTGGGGTCCGGCACGTAGTGGTGGAGAGGAAATGACCCGTCGTAAACCGTCAGCACCTTTCCTTGACCTTTTAAAAGTAAATAGTGATCCTCGTCTTTTAACCTGGATTGCCCCGGCTCTTGAACCATGGGGAGATGTTGATAATTCATATATATTAGAAGATTATTATGCATATCCTTATGGAATAAATATGTTAGATAGTATTGGCCAAGACTATGGTGATTTTCCTTTTGGTGAAGCTTATGTCGGTGCACCTTTAACCGTTGCTTCGTTAGAGTATGTTTATGGTGAAGGCCCAGGTTCTGGCTCATATGATAATTATAAATTATCTTCATATACCAGCATTTTTGTTGAAGATGCAAATGATTTATTGAAGGCAACCATGTTCGAAGCAAGTGAAGTTAGCTTTTGCCTTGCTGAAGCTGCCCAAAGGGGATGGATAACGGGCAATGCTTCTACTTATTATGAAGCAGGAATCACGCAAAATATGGAAAGATGGGGTATTGCTAACGGTGATATATTAACTTATTTGGGTGCAAATCCGCTACCTGCAGGCAATACAGATGCTTTAACTGCTATTTTAACTGAAAAATGGAAGTCTTTGTTTACACAAGGTCATCAATCATGGTTTGAGTACAGAAGAACCGGGATTCCTACAGTTGTAGGTGATGATCCTGACTATGTTGCATTGCCATTTCCATCACGTTGGAGATATCCAACTTATGAAGTGGATAACAATACTGAAAATGCTAACGAGGCTGTTGCCCGTTTAGGAGAAGATACGCAAACTGCCAAAATTTGGATAATTAGCAATACTACTCCAGTAAAATAATACTTATTCAGGGAACACCTGATAAAATATTTTTTTGTTTAAGTTAGGTTTATAATTAGGTTTTTCAGGGGAATCAATTCTGATTCCCCTGACCTTTTATTTACAATCAATGAAAAAACACTTGCCCTTAAACTAAAATGATTTCACTTCATTCTTATCTTCAGCATTCTTTATCTTGTGCTTTTCACTCTCCGTTTTAA
>JAOZNO010000962.1 GCA_029933755.1 Bacteroidales bacterium
TTGGGAATAGAATCGCCAGTACGGAATTTTCGTGCATGCTGAATACCAGTAAAGCTAATCCATGGAACACTTGAACAGTGAATCAAATTATCATCACTAAGTTTAGGATCCAAACCTTTTTTCTTTTTCAGAATTTCAATCTCCTTATTTCCTGCATCAATAAACTGCTGTAAATCATCAATGTATTCAAAATAGCAAAAACCAAATGTATTATCATCCATTAAAATAGTAGAGCCAGCATCAATTTTGTCATAACAAATTACCCCATCACCTTTTATTCTATACCGAAACTCTTCAATTTCGTTAATTGCTTTTGTTAAAAAAAATAGGGAACTTAAAAAAAATGGGAGATTTTTATTTTTACAAAACTGGTGTAAATTAGTAACATCTACATTTGCTGTGATATTAAAAAAAGGTATATCATAATCTTTAAAAAAATCAAATTGCGATTTTCGGTTCCAGTTGTTTAAATCAATTTCACTATACATCATTAACTAAGTATGTCTATAAAGTCAATATTTTATATTTTTATATATTCTCACAATCCTGAAGCAAGAACAGTTTACAACAGGCAGGATTTACAAAACAACTACCTTCTGTAAACTGTTTATAGCCAAGCTCCAACTCATCTAAACAAAGTTTATCTGCTTACCTTATGGACACACCCTACTTAAACGTATTAAACCATTCTTTAGCAGCAAACACACTAGGAACTATACAGGTTCTATGTGTACCACCCTCTAAAGGGTTGTAAAGCTCAACATTTGTAATACCTTTTGCTAAAAAACTTTCCAGCGCTTTTTCAGAATTAGACCTTGGAACAGTAACATCACCATTACAGTGAAACATACGAATAGGTGCTGACGAATGCCAATCATACAAATCATTATCCTCAAGGGCTGTCCAAAAAGCGGTATTGGTTTTATCTACGATTTCGTTATAGGCTGCTTCTGTTAAAATATCCGAAGGAATTGCAGGCATTTCTGCTCCTACTTCACCTAAGGTATAAGCATTATCGCCATTGAAAAAAGGAGGAAGAATTGTATTATAAGGGGCAACAAAATTACTTTCTAAATCAGTAAAAATACCATAAACTAAATTATAAGAATACATCATATAAGGTAAAAATGCGGGTGTAATATACTCTTCTTTTTGCATAATTATTTCTGCCATAATACCCGAAACATCAAAAGGCCCAGCCATTGGCGAACTTGCCGTAACAGTAAATTCATCTGCATATTCCTCTTCAATAGCTTTATGTGTAGCCATAGTAGCATGCCCACCCTGCGAATATCCTGCTAAAAACAATTTATCATTATATGCGATACCTAATTCAGTTAATTTATTTTTTGCAGCCCTAATCATATCAATTGTTACTGTAGCTTCAGATTCTGCATGCATGTAAGGGTGTAGCCCTTCGCTATCGCCCAAACCCAGAAAATCAGGCATACAAACAATATAGCCTTCAGTTCCAAAAGCCTTACCCAACATGCTGAACATCATGTCTGTACCCGTAGGCACTGTATCCTGCTTTAAAACTGTACCATGCTGAAAACTTAATATTGGAGCTGCTACCGTCATACCATCAGGAACAGCCAGAAGGCCTGATGCCTGCACCTCTGTCCCATCATGTGATATGGTCTCATATATTATCGTATAGCTAGACACACCATACTCAAATTCTATTTGAGCTGCCAAAATAGGGTCATACAGAGTGAAAATAGCCTGGAGACTTTCTACTGTACTAGTTCCTGCTTCTTTACTAAAAATAACCTTACCTCTTTCAGAAACATTAGGGTCAACATTTTCTTTTTTACATGCGTTAAGTGTAAAGACAATTACGAATAATAATAGTACTTTATTTTTCATTGTATATATATTTTATAGATTAATGATAATAACAAGTTTTATGTAGTAACAAAAATACGAAATATTATTTAGAACTTTTTCTCTATAGATTAAGATATTATTTGA
>JAOZNO010000963.1 GCA_029933755.1 Bacteroidales bacterium
CACAAACGGCACAGTTAATAGCTCAAGCAATTTGGTATTTTATTGAAGGTGTAACTTTAAGGCAAAATGATTATCCGGAAGGAAATCTAAAAAATTACACAAAATTTATTGTAAATTTTGATAACAAAGAGCAAAATATTATTTTTTATCGTAACATAAATAATGACCGATGGTGGATGGAAATTCCAAATTCAAAAAATAATTCAAAGAACAAAGTTATTGCCTGTTCTTATGAGGATTATAAATTAGCATGCACTCAGGAATTACCTGAACGATGGATAAGAAGTATACAAAAAATGAGATAAATCTGAATTACTAATGTAAAAATAAGTTTATTTGAAACATTTTTGTAAAATATGCGTATAATAAATTAGACTAACTATATCTATACATTTTCTGTTAAAAAAATATGGCACATATATTGATATATCTTAGAAAAGTTTTTGTTTAAACACAGATGTTTGCTTTCATTAAAAAAATTTATTTACTTTGCTTAGATTAACTAATACATATATAAGATTTATGAGGCAGCTTTTATTACTATTTATGCTATTATTTGGCGTAACAATAATAAGTGCTCAACAAGATCCTGTATTAAGCCATATATTTTTTGATAAAGTAAAAATAAACCCGGCTTTTGCTGGTAGTGAAGATGACATTTGTATAGGCATTATAAACCGCCAACAATGGGTTGGAATAGAAGGCGCACCGAAAACAACTGCCTTTAATGCAAATACACCTATAAATCTAATGGGTGTTAACAGTGGTGTTGGTATTTCATTAATGGATGATCGTTTGGGTTTTGAAAGTAATTTTAGAGCCAATCTGCAATATGCATATTATCGAAATTTTGGTAATGGAATACTTCGCTTGGGTGTAGAAGGAGGGATTTATAATATTGCTTTTGATGGTAGTTGGACTACACCAGGAGCTCCAGCCGATTCGGATCCGGCAATTCCTGCGGAGAAAGATAATAGTATGGTTTTTGACATGGCTTTTGGAGCAGCATATATTTTAGGTGATTTATACCTAGGTTTATCTGCAACCCATCTTACACAAACAAAATTTAAGTTTACTAATACAGAGTTATCTTATTTAAAAAGACATTATTATTTAATAGCTGGTTATAATTTTCAACTTTCTGGTGGCAACATAGATTTAAAGCCCAATTTGCTTATAAAATCAGATGCTGCTTCAACACAAATAACAATTAATATGATCGCCTCGTACAATAAAAAATTCTGGGGTGGCGTTTCATATAGGACAACTGATGCAATTGATGTTATGGCAGGCATTGAATTGTTCAATGGAATTAAAATCGGTTATGCTTACGGTTTAAATTTCTCAAAGTTAATCAATACCAATGATGGAAGTCATGAAATTATGCTTGGTTACTGTTTCGACATTGGTTTTGATAAAGCACCTCAAAAATATAGAAGTGTTCGATTTTTGTAATTAAACAGCATTGGCAATGAAACAAGCATTTAAAAAAACACACATGAAATTAAGGTTTGTTGATATGAAAAAAATTATTCTTTTTAGCTTAGTGGTATTAATGCTCGCAAGCTGCAAAAACAGTGGGCCGGTAGGCGAATTAGTAGGAGTTCCTGATAGAAAAGAATTCTACGAAACTGATCCGTATGGAATGGCATATATCCCAATGGGATCATTCGTTATGGGGCCTAATGATCAGGATGTTCCTTTTGCACTAACTGCTCAATCAAAAACGGTTTCAGTTGATGCTTTTTGGATGGATATTACCGAAATCACAAACAATGAGTACCGACAATTTGTTTTTTGGGTACGAGATTCGTTAGTTAGGAGAATGTTAGTTCGTAACGACATTGAATTTGATGGCGATACCTATAAAGCCGAGATGAACGAAGATGTTGTATATGATGGCTATGACCATGATGATCCGGAAACCTGTTATTTAAACTGGGAAACTGAAATTCAGTGGAATAGTGAAGATG
>JAOZNO010000151.1 GCA_029933755.1 Bacteroidales bacterium
AGTAAGTTATCAAAAGTAAATATACAATTAATTTTGTCAGGATACTTAGGATAATAATAGCTTATTGTTCCTGATTGACAAACATCTTAAAAATATCCATAAATGTAATGAACTTAAGTTCATTATGCAAATATTTTGCAAACTCCTACAGAAAAAAAATTGCTTTTTTTATATTAGCAATAAAATTAATTTACTTCATAGACTCAAATTTTTTATTTGAACATTTGTTCATTATCTTTGCAGAAAATATAGTATATGCCCAGACCAAAACGAAAAAGAAAAATATTTAGCCTACCACAGGCTGAAGGCTTTAAGCCTTTTGGCGTAAATATTAATGATGCAGAAGCAGTTGAATTACTGATTGAAGAATACGAAGCATTAAAATTAGCTGATTATCATAACTTAACACAAGAAGAAGCTGCCAAAAAGATGAATATTTCACGGCCTACTTTTACCCGGATTTATGATAAGGCGCGAAAAACAATTGCTCTTGCATTTGTTGAAGGAAAAATTATTATTATCAAAGGTGGTGACATACATATAGATAATGAATACCAAAGCTCTAAAAAAAATCAAACCCGATATAATATGGGAGAGGGCGGTTATTGTATTTGTCTAAAATGTGAAATACGTTTAGAGCACATCAAAGGAAATCCTTGTCAGGTAGAAAAATGTCCTAAATGTGGAGAACAAATGTTCCGTGAAAACTCTTATCATCATTTAAGTGAAAAAAATACTAACTCTATGATTTAAAGCCTATTGTCAATGAATATATCAAAAGTATATCAACAACAATATCAGATTAATGAGGTTGAAATCAATAAAAAAGCTAACCTTTGACACTGTCTTCTATAGCTACACTTTCATTCCAATAACTAAAATATCATCAATTTGCTTGTAGGTTTGACCTTTTTCGTCAGTGTGCGATTGCCATTCATCAATAAAATCTTCAAGCACCGCTTTTTGTTCAAGTGCTGATTTTTGGTGATTATCCATCAATAATTGTCTAAAGCGTTTCACCATCATTTTTGAACCTCTGTTTCCGCCAAACTGATCAACATAACCATCAGAAAAGATATAAAAATTATCACCTTTTTTCAGGTCAACAATATGGTTGGTGAATGATTCTTTTTCCCTGATATAAATGCCAATAGGCATTCGGTCTGCCTCGTATTTAATTAATTCATTATCCCGGATAAGAAATAATGAGTTAAATGCACCGGAATATTCAAGTTGCATATTATCATAATCTATAATACATAATGCGATATCCATCCCGTCTTTTGCTTCATTTTCTTTTCCGGTTTGTCTGAGTGATTTTTTCACATTATCTCTTAATTCATTCAGAATAAGGTTCGCATGCATTGAATCAAGCTTATTAACAATCTCATTTAGAAAAGAAACTCCCAGCATACTCATAAATGCACCAGGAACACCATGACCCGTACAATCAGCAGCAACAATAATTGCTTTATTGTTTTTACGTGTTGCCCAGTAAAAATCTCCACTTACAATATCACGTGGTCTAAACAGCACAAAATGTTCATCCAAAAGCTCTTCTAAAAGCCCGGCGGGTGGTAAAATAGCCTCCTGTATACGACTTGCATATTGAATACTAGCCATAATACTCTTTTTTTGTTCTACAATTCGATCATGCTGCTCAGTTATCCGATCTTTTTGTTCTATAACAAAGTCTCTTTGTACCTCAATTTCATCTCTTTGTGCCTGAATTTCTTCTTTTTGTTGCTCCAATTCTACATTTTTCATGCGAATTTCCTTGGTTCGCTCATCAACAATTTGTTCAAGAAGCTCTTTATCTCTTTTTAAACGACGAGTATTTATTACAACAATTAACCATATAAATAGTACTGCACTAATAAAGTAAGAAATGTAAGCCCAAATAGTTCTGAACCACGGAGCTAAAATTTCAAACTGATAAGAAGCTACTCCACTTTCAGTTCCATAAATATTTTTTGCTTTTACTTCAAAAGTATAATCTCCTTCAAATAAATTAGTGTAAGGGAATTTTGTTTCAGTAGTCCATTTAGACCATTTTTCATTATATCCAATCAGACGGTAGCTATATTGAGTTTTTTCTTCAAGTTCATAAAATGTTGCAGAATACTCAAAAGTTATTTCATTATTTTTGAATATTAATTCAGGTATTTCATTAGGTTTTTGAATATAAGATACACTTTTATCACCTTTAAAATAACCGGCAAAAAGAATTGAATCATTTTTAGTATTTACTTTTGAAATAATAGAATTAAAAGCCTGATTATAATCTTTTATTACTTCCTTATTAAACTTGAACAAACCATTTTCATTGGCTATCCAAACGTAATTTCCATCAGGATAAACTGCCAGTGGAGCTTTTTTAGGTAATATTTTAGAAAATGCCTCTTCTTTATCATAAGTACCCGATGAATTCTTAATGAGTTTTATTATTTCTTGTAATTTATTTCCTGTACGGTTATTATTGTATATACCTAACCAAAAATTATTATCATCTTTTGTTATATTAAAAACACCAATACCTTCTTTACTAAACTCATTACCAAGTTCTTTGTAAGGTGTTGCCAGGTTAGTTTTTCTATCAATTTCAAATAAGCCCATGGCTTCGGCAACTATGATTTTGTTATTTATATCATATATTTTAAAACCTGAGCCTTCAAGAAGAAGTCCCTGCGTACTATCAATAACTATAATACTGTCCGTTTTAGATTTTAATTTAACAATACCAGCAACATCTGTTCCCAAATATATTGCTCCATTATGATCTTCATAAATATTACGAATGGTATTATGAACAAACTCATTCTTGTTTAACAGCTCCCATTTGTTATTCAAAAACTTTGCATATCCAAACCCATTGCCGTAACCCAAATATATTATCTCCGGGTTATTTTTTGATTGTAAAAACTTTAGGACATAACCCGAATTATCCAACAACTTACTATTTGCTCCTTCAATTTGGAAAACCCCGGCAATAGTACCTACAACTAATTTCTCATCACCTTCAGAAGAAATCGTTTGTAAATCCCAACTTTCAAAATTAATTCCTAAAACAGCCTTAAATTTAACTATTTCATCATCACTATTTTTTAAGTAATAGACTCCGGTACTCGTTGAAATATATAGTTTATTATCAAAACGGATTATATCGGAAACAACTCCATTTAAACCATTTATAGTACTCCATGCCCTGAAAGGACTTCCTAAATTTGCCTGTCCCAATTCATTGTCTGTAGCATACCAAAGGATTTTATCAGCTTGATCATAATAAATAGCAGTAATGTATGAGTTAGGTAACCCATTTTCCTGATTAAGTTGGTTCACAATATTCCCTTTTTTGTCTATTATTATTATTCCATTGGCTAGTGAAGAAATAGCATAATTACCATTATCAACTTCAACTCCACCATAAATATAACTATTAATCAGCATTTCATTTGCAGGACAATCAAAAGAAGAAATACTATTATCAGGATTATTAGGATCGTATATGTACAATCCCGTTTCCCTGGTAATTATTAAGATTTTTTCAGCTTCATAGGGAAGCATCACATATATTTTTTTGTCAGCAAAAATTTCACCACCAACAATTAACTTTAATTCATCATCTACAATAGAATATAAACCTTTACCGGGTTCTCGAACAAAAAAATTATCATTAAGGCCGAATGACCAATGAAAAGAGTTTTCAGGCTTGAATATTTTAATATTATTCTTTAGCTCTTCAATATTTAAGGTATCAATAGGTAAGTTAAATCTAAAAACCTTTTCAAAGCTTTGAAAATAAATAGCATCACTTACTATATGAATTCCCCAGACGTTATTAAAGTCCTTTTCTTCAGAATCAAGCAGTTTTGCTAGTGAATAAAAGCTTACACTATCTGCCTGTCCCGAAACGATCATTCCAAAATCTTCAGAAGCTCCATAGTAAACAGTTCCTTTTTTATCTGTATTTAATGAACGAACTACGGGACTATATTTATTCATAAATAATCCCCACCGTGAGCCATTATATTGAAGCAAACCATAATTATTGGCAAAATACATTAGCCCTTTATTATCTTTAACAATAGCCCAATTTTGTCCTGCAGCATTATACTCTTCAGATGTGTAGGTTTTTATAAAAGGTAAACCATCTTTATTAATTTGACTATAAATAATGCTTGGAATTATGAGAATAGTAATTATGAGAAAAAGCTTGTTCATTACCGTTTAATTTGGTTTATTTTACTACATCAAAAAATGTGCTGTTTTTTAAAACTAATGTAAAGATATAATTTTAAATTAAGTAGAATTATTCCTTTATAAATACAAAAGCCAATAAAATTGATTTCTATTGGCTTTTACAGGTATTCAATATAAAATTACTTATCAGCTTCTGCTGTATTATTTGCGTTTTGTGTTTTTACCACCTCTTTAACTAAAGTTTTTAATTCATCAAGCTCTACTTTTAAACTCATAAAACCAGAAACTTCGCTTGTTAATGATTCATTCTTTTTTTCAAGTTCATTAATCCTACTTTCTAATTTGTTGATTATCTCTTGTTGTTCTTTTACTGCTTCAACTAAAACTGCAGTTATAGGAGCATACTGCATTGAATAATGCTCACTCTTTTTATTTACAACTTCGGGAATAACTAAATCTGTTTCTTGAGCAATAAAACCCATTTGTAATTTATTACCCTTCTCATTATCTTTCCAATAAAAGTTAACACCCCGTAAAGCCATTACTTTTTCTAAGGGATTTGAAATAGTAGAAATATCTTTCTTCAAACGTTTATCACTTAAGTTTTCCCAAGCACTTGAACCACCGGCAGTACCATTTACATAAAAGTTATATCCATTTGTTGTAGTACCATTTATGACCACACGACGATTATCAAACTCCCCATAAATAAGATTATTTGCACCAATGCGAAGTCTACTGGATTCTTCTCTTGGGGAAATGTTTGATGCTCTACCTGCATTATAGCCAAGAAATACATTATAGTCACCATTTACCCAGCATCCAGCAGTACGACCAATGTAGGTATTGCTACTCCCATTTGATTGCAGTGCAACCTGATCACCAATATATACATTGTATGTTCCAGAGCCTCCCTGAGTACCTACTGAATATCCGATCATGGTATTTTGATGTCCTTTAAATTGACTTCCCGCACTATTTCCTATAAAAACATTCCTATAACCATCAGAATTTTGTCCACTATTATTACCAACAGCCACAATACTGGATATTGAAGAATAATCTGTATTTTTTATTCCATCTCCAGCATTTGTTCCGAGGAATATGCAATTACTAACAAGAGAGGAACCTTCTTCCCCAATATTTATCCCTGCGTTTTTACCAATAAACATAGAACTAGTTACCGGAATACTTTTAAACATACCTGTAAGTGCATTATCGCCCATAATCACCGATGAAGTTATAGTAGAGCTTACATCCGAAGCACAACTATTTCCAATAGCAACATTTTGGCTTGACCCAATGGTACTCTTGCACGTGCTACTACCTAAAAAAACATTGTTATAGCCGGATATGTTTGAATAGCCTGTTTGATATCCTAAAAATGTATTATTATTACCTGTTGTGTTTGAAAAACCACTTTCATAACCCAAAAATAGATTGTAAAGTCCGGTGGTTAGTCTACCACTATTATGGCCAATAAAATAGTTGTCTTTTTTAAGGTACATAAAATTTTGTAAGCCCGTTTCAGCAGTTCCCAACTTACCCACAGCAAAACCTGCAGAGCTGGTTTCATTAATATAAACACGTGTACTATCTGGTGTAACTGATAAAAAATTTTCCTGTACTCCATCAGCTTTCCCCGTATTTAGTCTACCTACAGTAAATCCTCCTCCGGCAGCTTTTAAACCATCATCAATAAATACATTCACATTATTTGGTGCTACACTGAAAATATCACCTGCAGTAGCTTTTCCTGTATTTAACCTACCAACAGTAAATCCTCCTCCTGCAGCTTTTAGCTGATCGTCTATGAAAATTTTCACACCACCCGGATAAACGGCAAAAACTGTTTGATTCAGGTCATTTTTTATCTCAAAAATGGGATCTGCTGGATCTGTTTGTGAAAAAATTTGAAGTGTTTTACTTAAAAAAAGAAATACGAGAAGCACTTGTACTTTTTTAAAATATTTCATAACAAATAGTTTATAATACTGTTTTTGATAAATGCTAAGTTTGTTTTTAATAATTATTAAACATTGACGGCACTCCGAAAAGTCATCCGATGAATGATTTAGCAAAATGTTGAAATTTATTTAATCTGATAATCAGTTAATTATAAATTCATCAGATGACTAAATTATCATTTACCGTCTTTTCGGAACAAGCTCAACATTAATTTATATATATTTTTTTGCTAACAAACTGGTTTTCTGTATATATTTTAGCAATGTAATAATCTGAACTGGCATTAAAGCTAATTTCATTTACAGATGTACCATTCAAATCTTTACTGTATATTAACTGTCCCAGCAAGCTATAAAACTCAACTTTTTTAAGTTTCACATTTTTATCAGAACGGATTATTATATTATTGTTATCAATAATTATATCAATGTCATCTACAGTCAATTGATCATCAATTGACAGAATTGTTTTTTCACCAGCTGAGAAATCTGAGAAATCATTAACGGTTCCTGTAAACTGATTCATGGATGCATCATTTAGCATAGTCCATTGGCTGCCATCCCATTTAGCTCCCCAAATATTTGATTCTGCTCCTTGTATATCCTCATTTGGATAAAGAAAGCTTACATCACATGCAAAATCAGTAATACCTGTTTGCGAAACAGTCCAGTACCGATTAATATAGTCTGTAGTACTTGTGTTTTCAGGATGTTTTTCATTTTTAACAATTACAGAAACCAATGCATCAGAATAAGTACCTGAAGTAAATATTAAACTTGCCATAGAGTAATCTATCATCCCTGTGGTATCACCAATTGGGAAAATATAAGTTCCATCCTCTGCAATTTCTCTTTTTAGTGCACCTGAGCCATCAATAATAATCATGTTTGCTGCTGAAAAAGAACCACTTATATTTGCAGCACTTCGTATGGTTAAGTCATTATTTAACAGGTTTACTGTTCCTGAAATCAGGTTTAAACCTGTATTAACCATTACATCAGTATGCAAACTAATACCTTCAGTATTGTTAATTATTAAATTTGCAAACTCTACTGGTTCAGTACCACTTATTTCATATGGTACTGTGCCTACAAAGCTAAATGTGCCGGCTAAAGATGCATTGGGTGAGTTGTTTATTAAATTTGCATTAATATCAACTGCTCCATCCACTGATAAACTGAATTGAGCAGCATCTGTAATAATTACTTGTTGTGCTTTTGATATTTGTCCAAATAGTATAATACAAACAAATAAAAAAGCATGTTTTAATAATGAATGTTTCATAATCTTGTTTTTATATTAAAGATTATTTAGAGTTTGTCTCTAAATTGAGTTTCTTATTGTAATAGTCATCTGACGACTTTATGAACAAAGCTTATTTTAAAGAGATATTTTTTGATTCTTTTTCCGTTCCGGCAATTTCTTTTACCATTGCCTTCAGTTCGTTCATTTCTGCTTTAAGTAAATCAATTTCAGAGACTTGTTTTGATAAAAGCTTATTTTTTTCTTTTAATTCCTCAATTTGTTTTTGTTGTTCTTGTATTGC
>JAOZNO010000152.1 GCA_029933755.1 Bacteroidales bacterium
TAAGTCCGGCAAAGAAAAAATGCACCTTTGGTAAACTTATATTTTTAAAATATTTTTATATGAATCATGTAACCTGTACATCTATTGAAATTTAACATATAAATCAATAAGTTTATGAATTAATCAGGCTAATAAAACCGTTTTATTAGTCAGCTTAATATACGAAAAATTAGTAAGAAAGTCAAGTTTTTTGTTCAGAAATTATAGCTTAAGATTAGCTTTATACCATTTACTAACAATATTAGCAGGTTGATAATTACCAATATATTTAACAGCCTCAACTACATTTTCAGTAACAAAATATAAGTTTCTATAGTCACTCTTTGAAAAATCATTTTTATAATAAACCTCAAATTGTTCAAGTAGTTTCTGATAAAAACCATTTGTATTCATAATTACAATTGGCTTTTGATGAACCTCTAGTTGTTTAAGAGTTAGAACTTCCATTAACTCTTCCAGCGTTCCAAAACCACCAGGCAAAGCGATAAAAGCATCAGCTAGTTCGCTTAGTTTTTCTTTTCGCTCCCTCATATCTTTGGTAACAATAAGCTTATCAGTACTATAACATGCAAGATCTTTATCATAAATTAGTTGCGGAATAACCCCTATTGATTTTCCACCTGTTTCCTTTACCCGTCGTGACATAATCCCCATTAACCCAACTTTGGAACCACCATTTACAAGTGTAAAATTTTGCTTAGCCATTAATTCAGCTAAATCTCTTGCCACATTTTTATAGTCCTCTGAAATCACATCGCTTGAAGAGCAGAACACACAAATATTTTTCATTTCCATATCTTTTTTTTATCAGTTAGCAACTATTCCTGAATTAACCGGATATTAGTAATTTCATCTCCTACTTCAATTTTGTGAACAACATCCATTCCTTCAATCACTTTTCCAAACATGGTATAACGACCATCTAAATGAGGTGTTGGTGAGTGTGTTACAAACCATTGACTCGATTCTGTATCTTTTCCTGCCGAAGCCATTCCAACTGAACCTTCCTGATAGTACGAATTATAAAACTCAGATCGTATAGAAAAATCAGGACTCCCCCACCCATCTCCACGTGGACAACCATCCTGAATAACAAAATTTGGAACCACCCGGTGGATATACTTATTTTTGTAAAAGCCACTATTTATCAACTCTATAAATGTAGCAACAGTTGCAGGATTATCTTCTACATTTAACTGGATAGTAAAATTTCCTTTTGAGCTAATTACTTCAATTTTTTGATCTGCTTTAATTTTTACTATTTGACTCCAATTCAACTCTTTATAGTTAAATTCAGGCATTTGTGCAGTTTTGGTTTCATTTATAAAATCAATTACTTTTTGTAGTTCAAGATATGCCTCAATTTGTTTAGGAAGTTTACAGTTTGCTTGTGCACTATCTAAGAAAGCTGTATTTTTATAATAGTTTTTAAGCTTAAATTTAGGATTTCGAATTGCAGTTGAAGCTATTGAAATTAAGGCTACATCACCTGACAATACTGCCTCTTTAAAAATACTGGCAAATTCATCATTTAAATCCCGGTTTTCTGTTAATTTATACTCTTTATAATATTCTTCAAACTGATTATGAGCACGCATAGCAGAAAGTGCTTCAATTCCCATTGAACGTATAATTGCAACTTCCGTTGAAAACACTTCATCTTTTACAAATTTCAGATTAGACAAATCACCTCCCAATGCTTTTAACAACCATGCTTTTTCATAATTATTTTGAGATACATTAAACTTATTTATAATTAGCTCGCTAAATCGTTCTTTATCATCTGAATATTTAATAGCCGCAGTTAACAAATTTGCTACCACTCTCCAATTATCTGTTTTATTAGAGTAATTATAGTATTCACCGGCATCTTTGCTTTGCCCATTCTGCAAAAAATATTCAGAAGCCCGGATAGCAACATTAATACTTGAATCATATAAAGCCGTATAATAAGCTTCATAAACTAATTTATAATCAAATTTTGTCAATGAACTCAATGCATTTATTCTTAAACGATAATCCTCAGAATTCTCAAATACAGAAATTAAAAAGGCTTTGCTTTTCATTGATTTATTTTTTCCTGCTGCTAATACAATATTTAATTTTGTATTTAAAGACCGTTCAAGTTCAAAAGCAGAAATCAATATTTCAAGCTGTAAATCAGATAATTCAAGTGGCATTCTTGTTAAAGCAATTGATGCGCTATATTTCACCCTTCCTGAAATTTTCTTTGAACCAATTATTTTTATTACTTCCTCTAAAGCAGCTTTGTTAAAAACGCCATTTATTGAAAATCTTGCAAAAGCCATTGCTTTACCATCCAAAACATCATCATTTCCATATGGAATATCCAATTCTATTATCCTTTGCAAGGCCTTTTCATCACCACATTTTCCAATAGCTTCGAGCATTTGTTTTTTAACAAGATTATTCTTTTCTTTTAAAAATTGCAGATATAAAAATTCAGCTCCGTTTACATGAGCTGTTTGTCCTAATGCAAATGCAGCGGCAACTCTTATTGCAGGGTCTTTATCCTTTAAAAGCCCAGCTAATTTAGTTATTGCAAGTGTATCTTGCACCGAAGCAAAAGCTTTAGCAACTTGCATACGATACGCTCCATTCCTATGGTCAGCAAATTTCAATAATCCGGCTGTATTTCTATCATACTGAAACTCCATAATTTGTTGCAGAATAGTATCAGAGAACTTATTCATTAATGCAGCTTTATGCATTGAACTGTTATCAGTATTGTTGCTACACGAAGTAGCAAATAAATAAAAAGAACTAATTAATAGTAAAATATTTTTCATGTGTTTATTTTTTAACTGTTTTTAATTGCCAAATGGCACATGTTTAAATTTAAGATTCAAATCAAATCCCTCAGTAAGGATTTCACTTGTTTGTAAAATTAATCTGCTTACCCAGATATACCTACCAACTAGTCGACTGTACGATTTTGAACATCTACTGTTCTATATCGGACACGTTTAACAAACATCAGCACTGTATTACTTTAGTGTACTGACACTTATACTATATGGCATATACTTTGGATATTATTTATTAAACCTCTGACAATATACATAAAAATGAGAGAAATTAATATCCCACTACCAAATATAAGTGATGATGAACAAGTTGAAATTGAAGTTTCTGTTGACGACAGAAAACGAAAGTACTATTTCAGACTTGAATCAATCCCCTGGGAAGCAAATAAAAAGAACAAAAAAAATGATAAAAGTGAATTAAGTTCATCAGAAAGAATTGGTATATTAAAAAAAGCAATTGAAAATTATGATAAAAGCTGGGAATTAATTCAAATTTTTGCACCTTTGGAGAAATCCTTAAACATACATATCCTTTATAGAAAGAAATAAACAATCAACTGTGAACATTAACAGTAAATTAAAGACTAAAACTTATCATCGAAATTAAGATATAAGTTAATGATATAATTTAAAACTATGCTGAAAACAAATAATCTTATAAAAATTTTCAGAAGTGACGAAGTTGAAACGACTGCCTTAAATAAGGTAAACCTCAATATCTCAGAAGGCGAATTTGTAGCAATAATGGGACCCTCTGGTTGTGGAAAATCAACCTTACTGAATATTCTTGGCTTATTAGACAATCCTTCAACGGGTGAAATTTATTTTAAAGGAGTTAATGTTTCGCGTTTTTCAGAAAGACAAAGAACCAGGCTTAGAAAAGAAAATGTAGGTTTTGTTTTTCAAAGTTTCAATTTAATTGATGAACTTTCAGTCTATGAAAACGTAGAGCTTCCTCTTTTATATTTAAAATATTCATCAGCAGAAAGGAAAAAAAAAGTAACAGAAGTACTGGAATACATGCAAATTGCTCACCGAAGAAAACACTTTCCACAACAACTCTCAGGTGGACAGCAGCAACGCATTGCAGTTGCAAGGGCTGTTGTTACTAATCCTAAGTTAATATTGGCCGATGAACCAACCGGAAACCTTGACTCAGTAAACGGAGAAGAGGTAATGAATCTTTTAACTGAACTTAATAACAACGGAACAACAATAGTTATGGTAACCCACTCTCCTATTGACGCTGATAAAGCACACAGAATAATTCAATTATTTGATGGTCATATTGTAACTGAAAATATTAAAGCAATTTAAATTTATGGATAATTCAATTTTGATAAGTAAATTAGCATTTCCTAAAAAAATGGTAACTATTCAGTTTGTTTAAAACCTTATAAACAATTATATGCCACAGATTCACAGATTAATAAGAATTATTTATCAAAATTTTCAAAAAAAAACAAGCTTTACTTATTTTGGAATCTGTGAATCTGCGGCATTTTTTCAACCACTAGGTGGCTGAGTAGTTACGAAAAATGATTAATTAATAAACAGGATGTAAAAAAGCAAAATAATGCTAAAGAATTTTCTTAAAATTGCCTTCAGGAATCTGCTAAGGCACAAATTCTTCTCATTAGCTAATATCATAAGCTTTTCAATTGGTTTAGCATTATTAACACTTGTTAGCTTATATGTATTTGATGAATTTTCTTTTGATACATTCCAAACTAAATCAGAACAAATATACAGAGTAGCAACTGTATACCACAAGGATAGTACATTATTAGAATCAGCACTAACACCCTACCCTCTTGCTCAAAGCTTACAAAAAAAATATCCTGAATTAATAGACAATTATTTTCGGCTTTTTAATTTTCAAAACTCTTCAATATTAATTAAACATAAAAAAAAGAATTTTAATGAAAAGAATTTTTTCATAACAGATTCTGCTATTTTTAATGCTTTTGATTTTGACTTTATTTCTGCACCTCAAAATTTTAATGAAATAAACACAGCTGTAATTTCAGAATCTATCCAAAAAAAATATTTTGGAAACTCCGCCCCTCTGGGAAAAGAATTGTTAATTGATGGGCTTCCTATAAAAATAATTGGAGTATATAAAGATTTGCCAAAAAACAGTCATGTAAAACTTGATATTCTTGTATCATTTTCAACTTTGGAATACCTTATGGGTTACGTACCTGATTCGTGGATGTGGAACTCATGCTGGACTTATATTGTAATGAAACCCGGGAAAACACATAATGATATTGAGTCAAAATTTCCTGATTTTATTCAAAACCATTATGACAAACTGATAAAAGATAACTCAACAATATATTTACAAGCTTTAAAAGACATCCATTTAAATTCATCACTTGAGTTTGAGATATCGCCAAACAACAAAAAACTATACTTAAATATTTTATTAGGAATATCAGTTTTTTTACTATTAGTTTCAATAATCAACTTTTTAAACTTAAGAACTACTGATTCTTTAACCAGAGTAAAAGAAAGCGGTATCAGAAAAGTGTTGGGTTCGAACAAGTCTCAACTAATCAGCCAGTTTATTATTGAGTCATTAATATTAAGTTTTGCTGCACTAATTATCGCATTTTTCATTGTAGAAGCATTTTTGCCGGTTTTCAATCATTTTACCAATAAACAAATAGCATTAAACGAAATATTTAATAATCATATATTTACCTCCTTACTTATAATTGTAATATCTACAGGAATTATTGTTGGACTTAGTTCTGGATTATTTGCATCATCATGCCCCACAATATACGCCCTTCAATTAAAAAGAGGGTTTTCATACAGAAAATGGATTTCTGGCAGATTGCTAATATTAATACAATATACACTAGCCTTAATTTTATTAATAACAGTGCTTGTAAACTTTAAACAGCTTCAATATCTAAAAAATAGCGATTTAGGGTTTGAAGTTAGAAATACAGTTATTCTACCAGTAAATAATACACCTATAGCAAAAAAATATGACGATTTTAAGAATCATCTATTAGCAAATGATCGTATTAAAAATGTAACCGCTTTTGACAATATTATTGGAAATAGAATTAATCACAGAACCTACTTTTTTAAGAAAAACAAACAAAAAAGAGTTGAGATTTTACCGGTATTGATAGTACGCCATGATTTTATTAAAACATTCAATATTAAACTACTGGCAGGTTCAGATTTCACTAAGGATGAACAAGGAAATATTGAAACTGCAAAAACCGAACTAATTATTAATGAAACACTTGCAGAACTAATAGGATACAAATCGGTTGAAAACTCAATAGGTCAATCACTTACAACCTTTAATGGAAAGGAACGTATTGTAGGCGTAATTAAGGATTTTAATAACCGTTCATTACACAAACCAGTTAGACCAATTATAATAAGAACAGTATCAAACGAAAACTATGTAAGTGAGTACACCAAATTCATGGCTGTAAAATTTAATAAAATAACAAAAAATGACTTGAAATACTTATATATGATTTGGAAGAAATTTGCACCTGATCATCCATTTGAATTTGATTCTTTAAAAAATATTTTAGATCTGCAATATAAAAATGAAGATGTTCTTAACTATTTTCTTTGGCTATTTTCAATATTACTTATAATTATAAGTTCAATCGGTATTTGGGCATTAACATCTTTTTTCTCTATTCAAAGAACAAAAGAAATTGGTATAAGAAAAGCGATTGGTGCAATGGAAGTGGATATTTTAAAACTGTTTACAAAAGATTTTCTTAGTACAATTATTCTTGCAAATATTATAGCATGGCCTATAACCTTTGTTGTTTTAAAAAAATGGCTATCTGTTTTTGCCTACAGCACAGACATTAATTTGTGGATATTTATTTTGGCTTCCATAATCATGCTTTTCCTCACCCTATCAATAATTTGGATTTATGCTCTAAAAACGTCATCTTCAAACCCGGTAGATGCCCTAAGAGATGAGTAAAACTAATCAATTAAGAGTTAGTTGCAGAAATTAGAAAAGGATAATTCCCCATACCTGAGTCAAACACAATAAACAAAACAAACTTCAAAAGGACTGTTCATTATCGAACACTTAATGTAACGAAATCGTTCAAGCTCCAAACCTAAAACTCAAAAACGATTTCATTAAATACCTGAATACAAACACATAAAAGCCTTTGGCATAAATCATGATTTATAAATACTAAAGTTACAAAAATTATAAAAATTTAAAATAAAATACTATGAAAACAAATACTATAAACAAACAGTCAGTCAATGGCAAAATAGCACTACTCATTATTGCAATGTTTTTATCATTAAACCCTGTAAAAGGGCAAGAAGAATATTTAAGCCTTGTGGTAAAAGTTAATTGTTTAAATGAATCAGGCAGTTATACATCTCAATTAACTTATACTGATAATTTAAATACTATAAAACCAAACAATGATAAAGAACCATCGGCTGAAATTGAAAAATGGATGTATGATTTAAAGCTTTGGGTAAATATGCAAGTGGAAGTTGAAGCTGAAATTGAAGATTGGATGCTCAATACAAATCTTTGGGGTAAGAACATTAGCAATAATAACGATACCGAGTTGGAAATTGAAGACTGGATGTCTAGTACAGATTTTTGGGATAATACGATATCTGAAAATGAGCTTAAAATTGAAAGCTGGATGTCAGCTACTGACTTTTGGAAAAACTAGTAACCTGAGTTCGGTATAAGAAATAGTTACAGCTTCTTGAAGTTTTTAATAGACAACTCATATTTTTGCAGAACTATCGGGATAATTCAAAAAAATATGAGGAAGTATATGGGAAACTTCAGGAAGCCCAAAGGGAAAGCAGATAGAAGGTAATCTTTAG
>JAOZNO010000964.1 GCA_029933755.1 Bacteroidales bacterium
TTAATATTTAATCTCGTTGGCTATTCTCATTTCACAGAAAACCTAAACCATAGCCTTTTCGTTCAAAGACTATTTAATATCAAACAGCTTTTTTTCTATACGATTTTTGGTGTCAATATCACGAATAATAAGCTTTATTATCGTTTCTTTCGCTTTAATTGATTGAAAGTATGGGTATATTACATCTTCATTTTCAATTTTTCGATAATCGTTATAAATTATTGTACGCTTATTTAAGTAGGCCTCATCTTCAATAACTCTTTTGTATCGTAATCCTTTGTCAACATCATAAAAATCAATAAATTTTTGCATTGCCGGATTACTAAACTCCACCACAAATACATACGTACCATTAAGTGTGTCTGCCCTCAGGATTTTTGTTTTATAGTTCCATTCACGGTAGCTGGTTGCGGGTATAATTATGCTTTTGTATTTTAAAAGCTCAAGCTGTCTGCCTTTCAATAGTTTTTTACCCTGCATGGTGCTATCCATACCGTTTTCGCCATCAAATACTGTCCTGTTTAAAAAAAGAGTGTCTTTTTTTGGTCTGATTAATGAAATGTTTTTGTAATATTTATTTGGAGCTTTGTGATTTATTTCGCCCCTAATAAAAAATTCTTCTCCATTCATTATATATTTTCCTGTTAACTTGATGCTTATGTCTTTAAGTTTTGAGATAGAAGAAGTGCCTCCAACGGCATCTATATAATCATTTAAAATATGAAAACCATTAAAGCCTTTTGGGATAACTCGTTTAATACTTCCATCAAGATTATAAAGTTCAATACGGTAGTTTTTACTAAGTACAATTACATCGTTTAAGCTAGGATACCATTTGCCATTTACCATAAAAATAGCACTCCGGTAGCTTAAATATTTGCCTGCCAGTGATTGTATTCCGGTTTTGCTTGTTTGACTAATATCTTTAATAAAACCAGCATAGTAGTTTGGTGAAAGGTTATTAATTTCTGAGTTTATAATAAGCCATGAAATTTGCCTTTCATCGGTATTTTGTTTTTTAAACTCTGTAATAAGTTCCTCTCTTGACTGTTCTAAATCTTCAATTAGAAAATTGCCCGTTTTTAAAGCTTCTATTGATTCAATAATCAAACGAACTGCTTTTTCAACAGAATCCTGTGTCATTTTTATATTCAGACTGTAATTTCCACTTATTTTATCATTTTGAAACCGAGCAGTTATCTCATTAGCTAATCCTGTTTCATCAATAAGTTTTTTTCTCAGTACTTTTTGAATTAGAATACTCAATAGCTCCGATTTTTCAAAATCAAAAGTAAAAGGATGTAGCGCAAAAGGAAAAATCATGCTTAATTCATACTGTCCACTGGCAAGCGTATCAAAAAAAATAATTTTTGTTTCATCAATTTTGTTGAGTTTGTATTCTTTTTCGGGTACATCTCTCTTTTTCCACTCTCCAAATATTTTTTCTGATAAATTAAAAACACTATCTGCTGTAAAAGGGCTAATTATTACCAAAAAACTATTGTTTGGTTTATAGAATTTCTGATAATTGTCCTGATATTTTTTTACAGAAAGTTGATTAATGTCTTTTACAGGAAGTAAACTGGTTAATGGGTGCTCTTTTCCATAAATAATACCTTTGGTAATTCGCTCAATTCGAAAATTTGCAGGTTTTAATAAACGATCCCTCCTTTTTTTTATGGCTGTTTTTGCACTTTCAAGCTCAGAGGTAGATGCCAAAGGTAATTTGACTATTTGCGATAAAAGTAAAAATGCCGTATCTATTTTTTCTATAGGACACTGAATAAAGTATCCATAATCATCTTTACTTAATTTTAGTTTATGTTTTTGCAAACTGTTTTCTGACCAGCCATTTGGTAAGTGTAGTTTAGCATTTTTTCTAATTTGCTGTTCAGCAGAAATAAATGCATTGTATTGTTTGTCTGTGTTTTCTGGTAAATCAGTATATAATCGTAAATATATT
>JAOZNO010000965.1 GCA_029933755.1 Bacteroidales bacterium
TCTTCATTTTTCTGATAAATTTGTGATAAAAAGGCTAATGCTTTTTCAGCAAAAGCTAAAGTTTCAATATCTGCCCATTGTTTTGCACTTTCTTCAGCTTTTTTTATTTCGTTTGCAGCAGCTTCCAGTAAAGTCTCATAAATTTCATTGTCTTGCCCTGATTTAGCTTCAATTTTAGAAATCAGAAGTGTTTTTCCGTCTATTAAGCCTCGTGCAATTTGCATGTGTTGATTGTATTTACTTTTAAGTTTAGGATTACTTTCAAGTTGATCACCATAAATTGATTTTATTGTTGCGGCAATATGTTTGTGCAGTAGGCGACGACGAGATTTGTCCATACTGTCGTAAATTACACGATGTACCAAAGTTTGCGAAAAACGGTATGAATCAAGGAACTCACCATTTAGAGTAATTCCATCTTCTTCGGTCAGCAAATCATATTTTCTGTTTAGTATTTCAAGAAAATCAAAAAGTTCAAACTCGTCTATTTTTAATATTTTATCAAATTCCTGAATAATAAATTTTTCACCGCTGATGCTTGCATACGCAAGTATTTTCTTAAGGTTTTCATCCAAACGTTCAATTTTCTCATTAAGAACCGCATTTACCGATACGGGGAGTTCTTTTAAGTCAAATTCATTAAGTTCGTAACGTCCTGATTCATTTTTAAGAATATTATTATCCCTTGAAAGTAAATCAAGCGTTTCGATTAAAAAAAGTGGTTGTCCATTTGTAAGCTTAAAAATATCACGATAAAAATCATCATTAAAAACATTATTCGGAAAACTATTATTTATTAAAACAATAAGCTCTTCAAACTTAAATTCGTGCAGCTCAATTTCAAGCAACCAATTATCATTTTCTGAAATATGACTTTCCTTTTTAGTGTAATTTCTAAGCTCATTCAGTTTATCAGCAAAAGGATGTCTAATAGTGACAACATCACCATGTTCCGTTGTTTTTAATCGTCCAATTTTCACTTCATCTGGACGGTACGTAGCAATTAGCATTATTTTAAAAGGATCTGCTCTTATACTTTTGCTTAAAGCAAAAAGCAGGTTCAAACTTGAAGCGTCGGCCCATTGCAAGTCATCAATAAAAATAATGAGTGTTTTATTTTCTGCTAAACGTCTAAATTCTGTTTCAAAAATTTTATAAACATCCACTTCACTCTTCAGCTCATTATCTGGAATTTGATTTTCGAATGTTTTTTTATATGCTTTGTATGTATCAATTCCTGCCGTTGCGAATCCACCAACAAAAGGTATTAATCCTATCCACGAAGAACCTGCCTCTGAAATAAAGCCTTTTAGCTTCTTACGCCTTTCTTTTTTTTTCACCATTAGCTCTTCCTCAGTTGCTGATTCATTAGAAGAGCCATCTTCTTCTTTCTTGTCAATGGCTTCTGCATTTAGCTTTATCAGAATATCTTTGAAGGGTGCATAAGGATTTAAATTTTCTTTGTCGTTGCATTCGGTATCGGCGACAATTACCTTTGAACTACTCTCAAAATCTTTTAGAAACTCCCGAATCAAAGCGGACTTACCAATTCCCGCATTTCCTTCTATTAGAATAAGTTTCCCGTTTTTTGACACATACTCTATATCATTATAAACTTTCCGGATTTCTTTTAATTCTTTTGTTCGTTTGATAAATACTTTTTCCATAGGTACTAAAGATTTTGCATTCTCTGTATTCCAATTTTATTATTTTTCTATCATTTTATTAATTTCTATATCAATTGATAGACTTTCATATTCATAATGATATTCACTACCCTGCATATCCACGGCTTTTTCAATCAATTCTGATAAGCGTTTAAGGTTTTCAAGTTTTGTGTTTTTATACTTTTTGAATAATCTGACACATTCCTTTCTTATTGATATACGATTTTTTAAGTTTTCTTTTGAAAAAATACTCCTGTAATTTTTCAAATAATTCATAACCGGATTTCTTAAATTTC
>JAOZNO010000966.1 GCA_029933755.1 Bacteroidales bacterium
AATGACAAATCAAGTTCTTCAAGTTTTTTTAATTGTGCAATTTTAGGGCTTAACGCTTTCAAGCTGCCATACCTGAAACACGGATAGCCAATTTTCAACAATTTGCTTTCAAAATCAATAATTATTTCAGACATGAAGTTTTTATATTCAATGAGTGAAGACATTTTTCTTGAAATCTTTTTTTCCATCACGATAATTTTCTTGCTATCAACCAATTCTGGAAACACTACTTCTGTAGGGTATTGATGATTGTTTATTTTTGCTAATAGCTTAGTAATATCAACAGATAGCCTAAAATATTTGGGATATATTTTTGTTAGTTTTTCAAAAGAAACATCATCTTTTAATACCGATTTAAAAAACAGTAAATCTACCCTTCCCTCAATTTGCAAATCAACGCCAGTAATTTTAAAATGGGTAATTTCTTTATCATCAAATATTTTTTCAGAATAATTCTTAGACCAAATATCAAGCGATTTTTTATTCATATTATGATTTTTTTGCTAACTAGCTATTTGTTAATGAGGGCGTGGCTTGTAAATTAATAGCTAAACATAATAAATTACAGTGCTGTTTGAAAATGAGCCACACCCTCACTTTTCAGTTTTTTTTGCACAAACTTAACAATTTACTATGCTAAACTGTGTCAGGGTGTTTTTAATATAACTTAGCAGTTATAATGTATCAATCAATTCAAGTTAAACACCATAAAAATGCTATGCAATTCTTTTAATGCCTTGCTTACTTCATAAATCAAGTGTTCAGTTTGCATGTTTTTAAAATTAATTACTTTTACAAAGCCTTTACGATTTACTTTGCTTAAAATAAAATCCTCATTAGCACCAGATCTTCTTGTTTCAATACTTATTGCATCATCCCACAGCACATTTCGAATTACTAATTTAACAGCTTGTTGGGGCTGAAAATCAAATATCATATCAAAAGAGTTTTGAATTACTGAAAATTGAGGGCGAAGTGATGTACGAAAATCCCATTTATAGTAATCTTTTAAAAGTAACCAATCGTATTTTTTAATTAAATCATGATCTTTCAATTTTTCTTGAACAAGAGGCTTTAAACAAAAATTAAAAAGTGTATAAAATTCATAAAATGTAATAATTCGGTGGTCTTCAATCTCATAATCCTTAAACAAAAATATTATAGCGGTTAAAATATCTTCGTATTTTAATTCAAGCTCTTCACCGTTATTAAGCTCTTCGTGCCCCGTTTTTAATATAAAACTTAACTGAACCTTTTCATCTTTCGTTAGTATCGCCCTATTATTAATCCAACGAGTGAGATTGCGGAAATATACTACATCTTCAATATGCATGCTTTCTATTTTTTTACAAATTGATGGCAAAGGTATAGTTTTACTATGCCAAACTGTGTCAGGGTGATTTTTTGTCGACCTTTTGGCGGTTAAAATTCGCTTAAAGGCTATTTCTTAAATTTTTCATGAGTTAGTATCAAGTCAAGTATAACTTGACGGTAAATAGGCTTAACTTTTTAGCGGTTTTAAACCGCTTAAAAGTTCTTCTTGCGACATTTCAGCTTTGACATTCAAACAATTTAACTTTTTAAACTGGACTTATTTATAAAGCTCTACCGCCTTCTTATGAATTTTAGCCACTTCATCTGCAAACCATTTTGGTTCAATCACTTTTATATGTGCACCATGTTGTACAATTAATAAGCGAAGCTCCGTATTTGGGTGAACTTTTAAGCTAAGGGTGTATCCCTTTTCATCTTCCCCAATCAGCTTTTGAGAATGATGAAAAGGCTGGCTTTCAGCATAATTGTATTGCTCTTTATTCAACCACAGCTTAACTTCTTGAAACTTGTGGTAATTAAATGCTAAACCAACGGTATTATTAAAACCTTCTTTTAAATAATCTTTTTTCTCGGCTTCTAGCATAAAAGTTTCATCACTAATAATCAGATTTTCAATACGATCAAGA
>JAOZNO010000153.1:0-5041 GCA_029933755.1 Bacteroidales bacterium
ATGCTTTTTATCAAGCAGTTTTGATTGTTCATCGAAAATTAAAAAGGCCGGAAAATTCATTTGTCCACTTAAAAATGAAATTGGTAATTGATGATATCCGTGTGATGCTCCTTCATTAATAAAGGTTTGATTAAACAATGTGATTGTATCCTGCGATTTTACATCCAAATTCACACAATAAAAATTTTTGTTAAGATATTCTGCAATTTTAGGATTATTATATGTTTTTAACCGCATCATGGTACAACTAATCTTATAATTGTCGTACAGATTAATAAATATTTTCTTTGGAACTTTTTTATTCAATTCGAAAGCTTCTTCCATACCTTTCCATTTAACCAACACACGAGTCATAATTTGTTTCTGACCAGGTGGATAGGTTTTTAAATAATACTTCTCAAAATCTTCATATTGTGTTGATTTATAAGCATTTTCAGCATAATAAATTAATATGGGGAAAATATGATTACGATCTTTAAACCCCGGATAAACTGTACCATTTGCCTCTTTTGAAAAAATGAGTATTGAAGGTGTTCGAGGTTTACCACCTGCCAGCATGGTTGCCAAATCATGAACACGATTATTTTCACCTTTATTTACATATTTATTTCCATCAAAAAAAGTGAGGGTATCATTTGTGTGAATTTCTAGTTTAATAGGGTAAAACAGTACATTTATATAATTTGAAACCTCATCTAAACTAAAAACCTGGTTAAGCATTACTGATGAAGAATCATCATTTTTATCATACAAAAATATCATAACTGGTTTCTGTTTTTTTAAAAATAACTTATTCGTCTCTTCAAAACTTGCCCATTTTACTTTACTAGTATCTATCACCGACTGACTTTCCTGTTGTGCAAATAAAAAAAATGGAGAAAACAGAAGATAGAAAATTATATATTTTTTCATACGCTTATTTTTAAATTACCACATAATCTGTCCACAACTACTGAAAAGACACATGGCTGCCTATATATTATTTCAAATTAAAACGTGAAAATAAAAAATTATGTATATTTACGCAATAGATTTATCATGTTTTATGAAATAATAGGAGATTATCATACGTTTGTCTTAAATACCTAAATAACTATATACAATGCGCCCAAAACATTATTTATTAATCTTTCTGATTAGTTTCTATTCAGAACTTCTACGATCACAAGACTCTTATGAGCTTCCAGTCATGGAAAACATTAATGCTTTAAGTTTTCAAAAAGCAAGCCCCAGCAAAACATCAGGCTTTAATATTGAAAACTTAGCTATTGGAATTAAGGGAGGAGTCAATTTTTCATTAATCATTCCTTTATCCGAAAACTCAATTTTCAGTAGTACAGGTGGTGATTACAGCAAAGAATACAATCCTTTTTACCAAAACATTGGATATCAAATGGGATTTGTAATAAGGTATAGCCTAAGCAGGGAGATAAAAATCAAGCTGCAATGCTCTATGAACGATTATTCTTTTAAATATAGTAATGAATATAGTTGGCAGGGAAGCACAAACCTTAGCTACCTAACTGAATATCACCAAAATATGCGTTTTCTTGAAATACCTGTATTACTGGGATATTATTTTAAAGCTGAACAGTGGCAGCCTTATGTGCAAGCGGGTTTGTATTATGCAAGATTAATGAATTCGAACTCATATGCAGATATTACTGAGACAACAGATAATCAAGTATTAACTTATTCAACCACGACTAATTCAAACGGTATTTATCAAGAAAATCAATTTGGGGTAATTGGTGGTGGTGGTATTAGATATGCAGCTGGTAAAGCAATGATTGGTATTGAGGCTAATTATCGCTTTCTATTATCAAAACTTAGCTCAACAACAAGCCGTTATGGGAACAACCAGGTTACTGGTAATTATGATATTACTGATGATTTGCTGTTTAATAATATTGCTATTAGCATTCATATAACAGTACCATTGCAATGTGCTGATAGTAAAGATGGCCCTTTTATTTTTTGTAAATCAAATTAAGCTTAAACAAATGAAGATAAAACCAATTATAATAATAGCACTATTGTTGCTATCTATTTCTTCTTGTAAAAAAGACAATATCAATCCTGAGAATATTTTTGCTAAAGTTTATAGTGATGAAAATTCAGATATTTCTTACTACCCTTTGGATATTATTCAGACAAGTGATGGAGGATATTACATATTAAGTGCTTTATCAGTTGATTCAGTACGAACGTTTTTAAGTACCCATATTACAAAAACTGACAATTTAGGTGAACTGGTATGGCAAACAACTCTAAGTGAACCTTATGTAAATCCAATAACCAGTTTAATCAGTTCGGGCTCAGGTGTGCATTTTTTGTGTATGGACAGAATAACTTTGGGAACTTATTTAATGAGAATTGATGATGCAACTGGATCAGCAGAAGTAATTAATTCCTATGGAGATATTATTTATCCTCTTGCCTCTTCGCAAACACCCGATAATGGTTTTTTACTTTTGAGCTACGATCGAAATTCAAGAAGCTCTTTATTGACAAAGTTTAGCTCATCATTTGATAAAAGCTGGGGGAATTCATACCCCGTAATTGAAGATGCAGAGGAAATGCTCACAGCCCACATGACTAGATCAGGTAAAACCTTACCGTTTTTTACAGGAACAGTTGGTAATGGTGAATCTTATTACGCAAATGCATTATTTAATTATAGTTTGGCTTTTTTGTTTGTTAATTCAGGAAATGGAGACCTAACAGGTCTTGTGTTTGGTGATCGGTATAATGGAGGTGTAAGCGCTGTTGCTTCCATTCAATCTGAAAATTTTGCAGTAGCAAGATTTGTTTACGATAGCCATTTTATTTTACCAGCTACTACATTAAGTTCATCAGCTACAGTAAGTGCGAACGAACTAGGTGGTGAGAAAATAACTGAATTGGCAGCTGAAGCTCATACAAGTATAAAAACCTTAACGGTTGACGGCAGAAATTTAATAGTTTATGCATCTAACACTAATTCAAACCAAATTTTACTAACTTTTTTTGATTTAAACTCAGGCGAATTAGTTACAAAAAAGTATTTAGGTAGTACCAACCCTGTTAAAGTTGCTGCACTAATTCAAACAACTGACGAAGGTTTGGCAGTTTTGGCGCAAACAATGGTAGCTGGCAGATTTAAACGAAATGCACTTTATAAAATACCTAAAGAACAAATATTAGGATTAGATGATTGATTGTTATGCTGTTTTCATCAATTACAAAAGTCATTGTCCTAACTTAAAAATCCGATTGTCATAACGATATAACAATCGGATAATAAGTAATATAAGAATAATTCTTTTTTCTATCAGACTTCTTATTTTGAAATATGATTCGATTAATTCACATATTATCTTTGAATTAATAAGCCTTTTGCTTTTCTTAAATTTCCTGCAATTATTCGATAAAAATAGTTGCCAGATTTAAGTTCAGATAAATCAACATTTAGCTCATAGCTGCCTTTATATTGTCTTTCATTTACAATTTCTTTTAACATTCTCCCTGAAGAGCTATAGATTCGCAAAATTACATTTTCATCATTTACAAGGGAGTATGAAAAAGTTGTTTGATTTGAAGCAGGATTAGGATAACAATCATTCAATTTATGCTTACTGGTAATTTCAGGAAGGTCATTTACCGCTAAAGGGTCTGCTATTAAATCTAATTTTTGATCCAAATACTCTCCAAAACCAGTATCAACAATTGATGAATCCGGTGAGCTTAACCAATCAGATAATACTGTTGTATATACCTGTCGGTAATCAAACTGATGCCTTAGGTTTCCATTATCTAAATTGGTAAAATCAGGGTTTGTACCATATACACCACCTTTTAAGCCACTTCCAAATAATAAAATAGGACCAGCTTTTCCATGGTCAGTACCATAACTTTCGTTAGAATATACTCTTCTGCCAAATTCTGAGAAAGTCATACTCAATACTTTATCCTCTAATCCCTGGGCTTGTAAATCATCATGAAATGCTTTTACAGATTCAGACAAATGATAAAGGAGAGCAGCATGCCGTCCATAAGTATTATCAAAGCCTTCAACCTGATCAGCATGAGTATCAAAACCACCTATTCGACAAAGAAAAATTCTTGTTTTTGACTTACCACTAAGTAAACGAGCAATTATTTTAAGCTGTTCTGAAAGCGGATTGTTAATATATGGAATTGGAGCAGGACTAGGATAAATTGTAGGATAGCTCACATCCGGAGAATTATGTCCTGCATCATAAACCTCTTTTAAACGTAAAGCATACTGATTTGTTTTTAATTCAAAATCAGTTAAATACTTCATTTCATCACCATAGTGATTATTCTCAAAAGATGGTGACGGAGGTGGCTCAACTCCAACAGAGTCAATTAAATTATAAAATGCTTGTGGGTTTAACAGCGAAATACCAGCGGGAATACTATTCTCACGCTGAAAAGCCAATGAAACAGCACTACCCAGCTCTAGGCCCAAAGGGTCAGGCATTTCTGCACTAGGATAAGCATCGGGATAATTAGGATACTCCTGTTCTAAAAAACGCCCCATCCAACCGGAAGAGAGACGTTCATCATAATCACCTCCCATAAACCAAATATCTCTACTCCTAAAATGTGACATATTCATATTATCATAACCAACTTCACGAACAACTGCGGCTCTTTTCTGTTGATATAGCGTATGTGTTCCTTTCATATCAGGATGCACCCCCACTCGATCCTCTTCTGGCAAATTTTCATCCAGTTCCAATAACTTTCTATCACCCACTTTTGGAATAGCAACATTTGCTCTTGCCAAAGCATATTCTGTGTGATTACTTATTGGTATAACTGTATTAAGTCCATCATTACCTCCATGTAACTGTATAAAAACCAAAACCCTGTCAGAGTCACTGGCAGCCAACATTTTCATCAAAGGACTATTTGCAGCCAAGGCATTAATTGAAAATCCGTTTAATAACATAGGAGCTGCACTGGCTGCCCCTGCTCTTTTTATAAATTTTCTTCTATCCATTTTTGTTGGTAATTAATGTATTAATAATTG
>JAOZNO010000153.1:5141-7668 GCA_029933755.1 Bacteroidales bacterium
ATTGTTGCTGATACAAGTATCATTAAGACAACTGGTATTCAGGTGTTTGAACAATTGCAATAACCAAACCTTCCAATTGGCTTCTAACACCTGTATCATCCCCGGTTCCTAAATAATCATTCCATTCATTTGTCCAATTCTGAGCTGATAAGGTATCTAATAAAACATCATTTAAAAAGAAATCAAATCGTTCAGGTGGTATTGGTTTTGTAAACATATAATCAGTTAGTGCATGAACCAAAATAGATGAATCAGATGCATTAGAAATATTATTCTCTACATATTCAACAATATCCAATTGGTATAACATTATTCCATCCTCATTCTCTTTACCATTAATAAGGTGGTTAATAAAATTATAACGATGTGCTAAACTATTTGGGCTTATCCAGTTTCTATTATATGCAGGAACCTGATGGTATGGAGGATAGCCTGCAACATCAATTGGGGTATAAAAATTCAATCCCTGGTCAATTAGCATTCTTGAAACACCCCCACTGTACACAACTTGATACAAATCAGCAACATCAGCAGGATCTGTAGGCATTGATATATTGAAAAATCGGAATGTTCCCATTATTAAATCCATAGGTGATTTAATAAATGCTCCAATATTATCTTCAGTTGTTGCAGAATTATTAATATCAAAAAAGTGCTCGCTTGAAAAGAGTTGTTCTAAAACTGGAATTACATCGTAATTACTATTTTTTAAAGTAGTAGCTAATGGTATAATTATATCCGTTTCAATTTCTTCAGTAATTTTATAATAAACAAAAAAGCGATATAATCTTCTACAAAAAAATCTGGCAGTTTCATCCTGATCATAAATCATAGTCATTAACTGATCTATTTCATCAAAAAAACCTGCTTCTGTAGCCATTCCATCAAGCATCAAATCCGTATCATTTGGATCAAGCTCTATAACTCTATTACCAAAGCTTTCAGAAAATGTTTTTGATTCAGCATCATGCCTCACAGCCTGAAGTTGGTCATTTAAACTCACTTTTGCTCTTGGTAATTGTGTTTCTGGGTCAATCGTATCAAAATTAAAATTATGTTTTATACCTGTTAATACTCTTGCAGCTTCTTTAACATCATCTTCTGTATAATTAGTATAATCTTCAGGTCCTACTTGTGGCCCTTTACCTATTGTATACAGTTCTAATAACTCACGTGCAAAGTTTTCATTCGGATTTATTTTATCATTTAAGGTATTATCTATATACTGAGTCATTGCATTATCAGCACAAACTTTTGTTAAAAGCTCTTTTACATTCCCTAATGCATATATTCGGTAGAGCGCATTTTGATAATATAGTGATGTAGCATTTCTTATTAAAGTATGATCAGCTGGTAAAAAAGCATGCCAAAAAAATGTCATTTTTTCAGTCATATTCATACCAGTAGTTCTAATTAGCTCCATAAACCAGGCCTTGAAATACTCGAACAACTGATCATCATCACTATTTACACCCTCTTCGGGTACTGGCAACCAATTTTCACCAGGAGTTTCAGGGTCAATTGGTGCATCAGGCACTACTAATGTCTGCATAATATCCGTCAATGCTTCCGATACCGTTTTTAAAGCAAATTCATCTATTTTGGCTTGGGTTGGCCCAAAAGTAGTTCTTCGTAAAAAATGAGCTGCATTTTGTGTACCCAATATACCTGTATAAGCTGCTAATGATGCCATTTGATATTTTTTTATATTTATACAATAAATAAGAAAACAGAATAATAATGATAAGACTATAATATTAGATATAAAGTTGCATATATCTTATATTAACTTAATAAAAACATAAAATTAGTTAATATTTAATAAACTTTACCGATAATATATCCTTAACTATACTTTTTATTATTATTTACCATTCAGTTTATCAAAAAAACAGGAAACATATTTTTTAAATTGGAAACTTTTATTCATTTTTATAAACTAAAAAGTAATGTTTTTAAATTATGTTATTAAGATTTGCAATTTTAAGTATTCTTCTATCAACAAACTATATTTATGGACAACGTAATTTGATTGGAAAATCACAAACCTATATTCAAAGTTTTTATAACTTGTCAGGAAATCATAGTCTTAACATTGATACCATTAATCAAAAATCAGTTTTACTTACATACAAATCAGAAAGTCAATATCCCTTTTACACATACGAAATTAACCTGAAAGAAGATAAATGTATTTCATTTGGTATCGTTTCCAAAAATCATAATACACTCAGGACCTATCTGGATTTACTGGACTATGTTGGTGAAATGGTTGAAGCTGACAGCACATATAATAATTTTACTTACCAGGTAAAAAACGATGGCAAAATATGTTTTTTTACAATTAAACAACCATATTATAATAGCCAGTTCCTTACACGAAGAAATTTATTCTACATTTTAGTTACTGAAAAATATTGGGATAAACAAATTGAAACCAACTCAGGGTCTGAGTAAGCTTATTGTAATTAATGTTGGCTCTGGTTTAAATATTCTGGGGTCTCTATAATTATCTTCTATGTTTTAA
>JAOZNO010000967.1 GCA_029933755.1 Bacteroidales bacterium
ATTTCAAGTTCTAGGCTTGTGAAATCTTAAAAATCAGGAGTTTACTTTTGTAAATGCGATGTACTGAGCTTGTCGAAGTAACTGATTTTTAAGATGAGTATAACGAAGAAATTGGAATTTCCGGTCAAACACTAATTACAAATTTAAGCTTATTTAAATTCTACATGAAGAAACAAGTAGTATAACTGCTACTGTTAGAAGTGGCCTTAACCATTTAAAACCTGTTTATTTAACCAAAAAATATTTCCCCCTTAATCGGGCTAATTCCCAGGGACTTTGTTGTCCACCTGATTTATTTTCAACTGCAACCCTTGTATTAATGAAAACATCTTCAATTCTCTGAGGTATTTTTAGCTGCTTTATTAGTTCGCCGGTATATAAACCATTTCGGGTATTTCCATTTGAGGCGGTTGAGCCTGGCGATGTTGAAAAAGCAATTAATGTTCCGCTTGGTGGAGTCATTCCTGACAAGCCTGTTTCGCCACCTCTTTCCCAAGTTCTAAATGGATTATTTCTACAAGCATCTAAAATTATTAAATTTAATCGGGCAGAATTACTTGTTTCCATAATTTTTTGTACCGTTGCAACGCTAATGGATTCAAAACTAACATCGTTTTTATCTTTTATTTTTGCACTAACTGGAAGTAAATAATTTATTTCTTCTAATTGCATTCCGTGTCCTGCAAAATAGAATAAGGCAACATCTGCATCTCTATTTTGTCGTCCAAATTCTCTGATGGCATTATTCATAGTTGTTAAAGTGGCGTTTGTTTTCACAATAACGTTAAAGCCCATTGTTCTTAATGTTGAAGCAATATCTTTTGCGTCATTAATAGGGTTTGTTCCTAAACTTGCTGCATTAGTATAATTTGAATTTCCAAAAACTAAAGCTACTCTTTTTTCATTTGAAGTGTAATTATTAACCACCTCCACCTTTCTATTAACTGTAAAAGTTTCGGTACTTGATTTCATTTTTGTATCCACAGCTCTTACTGTTATAATATTATCGCCTGAACTTAACGAAACGCTTGTAGAAAAATATCCATCTGATTTAACACTTATTCTATTTCCATTCACCGTAACAGAACTTATTCCGTCAGAATCCGTAGCTCTACCCTCAACCCAAACAGAAGTTGACTGAATGACTTTGAAACCTCTGGTTAAAATAGGGCTGGTGATTTTAATTTCAGGTGCATAATTATAAGCAACTACTTGTTTTTCATTAAGGCCAGTCCAATAAGTATCATCATAAAAAATAAAACTACTGGTTGAATTGAAGGCAATTTTTTTAATTGTTTTTTTAGCACCATTTAACTTACTTAATTTGTCTTTTGCTGGTTGCGGAATAAATTGATACCAATATCCGTTTGAGCCTTGAATAATACACCAACCACCTGTTGGAGTAAAAGCAATATCGGTAATTTTAACTTCTCGTTCATGTAATGAAGCAAGTTTGTCTATTGCAGCTTGCGGAATATTATCGTACCAGTAGCCATTTTTACCAACTAAAATACACCAACCACCTGATGATGTAAATGCAACTTGTTTAATCTCTTTTTTATTTTTATTTAGTTCTTTTATTTTGTTTTTGGCAGATTGTGGAATGTTATGATACCAATAGCCATAGGTATCATAAATAATAACCCAACCACCATTATTTGAAAAAGCAATACTGTTAATTGTCGATTTATTCTCATGGAGTTCTGACAATTTATCGATTGCAGCTTGAGGAATACTGCTATACCAATAACCGTTTGATCCAACCAGAATGCACCAACCACCTGTAGGTGTAAAACTTATATAATTTACTTTCGAACCTTCAGAAAATAAGTTGTCAAGCTTCATTTCCTGACCCATTACCAATGATGCATAACATAAAATGATAACAAATAATAATATCTTTTTCATTTTAACTTTTATTACTATTCCTTGTTGTAAAGTTACGAAAAATAAATT
>JAOZNO010000968.1 GCA_029933755.1 Bacteroidales bacterium
GCCATATCACGCAAATCGGATATAACACATTTTGCTGCGCTACCATAAGCACTAAGAGCACTGGCAGCATACTGGCGCACCTGTGGTTTAGCGTCCCGAAGCATCGGAACGAGAGCGGAGACAGCCATTGCGGCATCTGCAAGGCCAGCCAACTTACCAATAGCAGAAGCCGCCAAGCGCCGCACATTGGCTGCAGGAGAACGGGTCAATTCAACCAGCTCCGGCAACTCTGCCGGGTCACCGGAATTGCCAAGTTCAACAGCACGTTCACGAAATTGCTTTTCAAGTTTGCTGTGCATGGTTTTCCCACCGATTAATTTTTTAAGAGGGGGGACAATTTGCCACCCCCCTTTGTGCAACAGTCGAGTATTGATTTCGTCCACCAGTTCAGCCCGTGACAATTTGTCACGGGTTCATTTCCTTCCGTGCTGGTTTGGTGCGGGAAACAATCTGCCTTCCGCTTAGCTGTAATTACAGTTTTTCGATAATTTCAACACCATTAGGTGCTTCACCAACAGTTACAGTATAATCTTTGAACGAACGTGCTGGAGCATCACCACAATTCTTTTCAACTGTTACCAAATCAAACAGTTTCCGAGCAGGGGCGTTACCGAGATTGGATTCATGTTTAAAAACAATTAACCGTTGCGATGCCATCTCCCCGCGGGCTGCAGAATGATCGTGATCAAACATATTTGCAAGTGCATCCCATAACAACGTTAAGTCATCTTCTGTAAATCCGGTCTGCTTAGCTAACGGGGCAGAAATGAAACCATGGAGACGATATAAACCGTAAGGAATATAGGTTTTTCTTCCCATGGTTCGATTGTCGCCACCCTGTGCATCAGATTCTTTTCTAGTTTCCACAGCCATACGGGTAATAGTTGCTTCAAGCGGAACAATAGGATCAATACTTTGAGAAAATGCAAATTGCACTGGTCCACGTACCTGTCCACAATTGTTTTCCTTGGTGGACATAACGGCACCAAAAGTCCGCACATCAAAAAAGTTTTTACACATCCAAGTACGAGCCTTACTGATTTTTACCGCTTTGTCCTTCTCCTCAATAACTGCCTCATACGCTGGAGTTCTTCTTTCTGTAAGAATCGCTTTTTCCTTCACATATATATTAAACGGGGACTGGTCTTCTTTCAGCAATTCAACGTAATTACGCACCTTACGTTTTATACATACATCCGTTGTTATCCCATGCCCAGTTTCAGGGTCAATACGGGGTAAGTTTCCGCCATCAGGATCTCCATTCGGATTTCCATTTTTAACGTCGAATAACAATACAAATTCATATCGGTTCTGGATTATTTCGCTCATTATTTTTCTCCTTCGGCTTGGGAAACATTTTTACGATAAAGGGCATTTTTTTGCTGGTAGTAGGCAATAGCAAACAAACCCTGTTCCTGTAGATTCATATGCTTAGGGAAATGATTAATATGTTCCATTATTTCTGAAATACGTTGATCTGACATGCCCCCATATTCAGCTTTGGCAATATGGTGCTGTGATAACCGAATCAGCAGTGGAAAAACACTTGCCGGGGTAGCTGATGCCGAACTAAAAAAACGATCTTTAATCGTTGAATTTACTTTTCCCAATGCATCAAGTTGGGCTTTTTCAAGAACCGCAAACAGCCTCCCCAGTAAATAAGCATCCTCTCGGTTTTCTGTATCTAACGACATGGAAACCTCCTTGTTATGATTTCTGGTTAAAACTGCTTTTAAAATAGAAACGCGTAAATAATTGATTCTGCCGTCAGCTTTGATTCGCCCCAAAACCCCCTGGTAAAGATTTTGTGGATACGCCGAACCAGTCAAAATTGCCCGAGTCAATGACCCACCCAAAACGGGAGAAATGTTTTTTGTTTCACGAGCTGTTTCTTTAAGCAGATGCCAAATACCGGGAAATAAAATATCCTTTTCCGAACGCTCCATTTCCAAATTT
>JAOZNO010000154.1 GCA_029933755.1 Bacteroidales bacterium
AAATTTTTTAAGTGTTTTTTACCTTATTTATTATTTTATTAGTCCCGGAAAAAATGTTCCTACTGAAATGGCCAGATTTGACATAAATAGCTTTATTGCTATTGCCAGCAAAATAATACCAAACATTTTACGTAAAATCATAATTCCACTTTGGCCTAATATCTTTTCAATCACATGGGTTAATCTTAGTACTGTATAAACTATGATCATATTTAAAACTAATGCAATAGTAATATCAATTAATGCATACTCTGCACGTAGCGAAAGCAATGTCGTCATGGATCCTGCACCTGCAATTAAAGGGAAAGCAAGCGGTACAATGGAAGAACTTTCTGTCGCATTATCCTTGAAAAGGCTTATGCCTAAAATCATTTCCAGGGCAAGAAAAAACAGGATAAATGCACCGGCAATAGCAAATGATGATATATCAACACCAAAAACACCTAATAAACGTTCTCCTACAAAAAGAAATAATATCATAATTAAAAAAGCAACTATAGTAGCTTTTTCAGATTGAATTTTTCCACCTTTTTCTTTCAGGTCAATAATGATGGGGATTGAACCAGTTATATCAATTACGGCAAATAATACCATAAATGATGAAAAAACATTGATGAAGTTTACTTCCATGGTTTCAGTTTTTTATTTTATTGATTCGATATTTAAGAACAATAAGCACTAAGGCTAAGAGTAAGCCAGTGTAACTTTTACTATTATGATCCCAACTTAAGTTGTCAAAATCAAAAATACTTATTGATATGGCAATAATGGTAATTGTTAATATTCTAAGAATATCTAGTTTTTTCATTTACAATGTATCGTTTTTATTGTTTTCCCATTCCAATTTTAAAATTGACATTATTAGCTTATCGTGAAATTTATTATCCCTAAAACTTGCTTGCCTTAAATGCCCTTCAACTTTAAAACCTGCTTTTTTGTATGCTTTTACCCCTCCAATATTAGGTTCTGAAACAGTTAGCATAATTCTGTTTAATTTATGATCTGTAAATCCAATTTTAAAAATTTGTTCAGTAACTTCAGTTCCAATTCCTTTGCCCCACAATTTTTTTTCACCAATAAAAATATAATATTCACCCGATTTATTAATTTCTGAAATATTGCAAATTCCAGCATAGCCAATTAATTCGTTAGTGGCTTCTAAAAAAATTCCATGATTAATGCTCATTTTATCTTTTAATAAGCCTTGAAACCATTTTTCAATTTCTTTTTTAGTATTAATTTTTTTGAACAATGACAATGAAAACCTTATCACATCATCATCATTTATCCATTTGTAGAAAGGGGAAATATTTGTCTTTGACAAAGGTTTTAATTTAATCATATTTTCTCAAATACAGATATATAAGTAACTACTTCGTATAAAACTCTAGCATTTCAGTAACCGCTTTTAAACAAACCGGGCAAAATTCATTTACTTGATTTGAACGCATTTTGCAATCATGCATCGGACGATACATTCTCTTTTCTACATATCCTGCACCTTCAAAAGCACCCAGCTTATTTTTATATTCTTTAGTATCTGGTGTGGGAATAGGCGTATTTTTATCAACCATATTTTTCCATTTACTCTCAAAATCAACTAAGTTAGTGATATTTACCTGCCAGGGTTCAACATTCATATTATACATTTCATCAGCATTATCAACTCCATAGTGATATTCATCTGCCAAAGCTGCAAAGGCGTGACCAAATTCATGAGTAAATACTTGTTCAGAATCCTGATGGTCGCTAATGCATAAATTATAATAATTATAAATACCACCACCACCATATTTTTTTGAATTAACCAGTATGTAAATTTGGTCATAAGGAGCATAGGCAGCTAAATCTCTGATTTGTTTTACATCACGAGTAGTTAAATATCGTTCACTTTTAAAGGTGTAGAAATGAGTATTTAAAACTGTATTTTTCCATATTCCATTTCCGGGAATGTCGGTACCTGATTCTTCTGAAGGGGCATTTACCATCCAGAAATTAACCTTATTTTTATTTTCTTTAAAAGGTGGAACTTTGAAAAAGTAGGTGATAAACCGGGCAACATCTTTTTTAAACTTTGACATTTCTTGTAGTGTATAACCTTCGGGTAAAACTACAATGTCTAAACTGGTTTCTGGTTTACCTGAACCATATATTTTTTCAATACTGTATTTGTCTGTTTTATCTTTAACAATGAAATAGTCTTTCGGATTAATTGTATATTCAAAAACGGTATGAAAGACATTTTTTCGGTTTCTATTTTGCAATTTTAAAATTGCCTTATTTTTTGGAAAAGGCATTACTACCGATTCGTAATAACTTCTTGATAATTTTACAGCTTCCTCTGTTTCTATCCATTCACGAAAAAGAGTAGAGTAACCTCTTGAATAAATTAATTTGTTTCCGGTTGAATCATATAGCATTATTCGGTAATCACCAAAATTAAACTTATCAATAAGATTTACTTCTGAACCACCCCAATATGGCTCCTCTTTTAATTGTTCAAAATAAACAAATGAAGTGTCAGAATTTCCAGCCCGGGTATAATCGAAACGTAATGTTTTTGATAAAAAAAAGTCGTTGAAATTAATTTGGGCACTTGCTTGATAACTAAAAATTACAGCAAGAATAACAATAATTTTTTTCATAATCTAAGTCGTTTATTATGAGTGAATCTCACATGTGAAAATTACTTAATCAATCATATCAAAACCAGTATAAGGAATAAGAGCCTCCGGAATTTTAATGCCGTTTTTTGTTTGGTTATTTTCCAGAAGTGCTGCTACAATACGAGGTAAAGCCAAAGCACTTCCATTTAAAGTATGTGCTAATTTTGTCTTTTTCTCGCCTTTTTCCTTAAAACGTAATTTTAAACGGTTTGCCTGATAATCAACAAAATTAGATATAGAACTAACCTCTAACCATTTTTCCTGGGCTGCTGAATATACTTCAAAATCAAAAGTTAAAGCTGATGTAAAGCTTAAATCGCCACCACACAAGCGTAAAATACGGTAAGGTAAATTTAAACTTTGCACTAAGGATTCAACATAGTTAACCATTTCGTCCAGAGACTGGTACGATTTGTCAGGATGCTGAATTTGAACAATTTCTACCTTATCAAACTGATGCAACCTGTTTAAACCACGCACGTCTTTACCATATGATCCTGCTTCACGTCTGAAACAAGGTGTATAAGCAACTTTTTTTACCGGGAAATCATCAGCACTTAAGATAACATCTCTAAAAATATTTGTTACCGGAACCTCTGCTGTGGGAATTAAATAGAAATTATCAACCGTTGCATGATACATTTGTCCTTCTTTATCAGGTAACTGACCTGTTCCAAAGCCCGAATCTTCATTAACCAATAAGGGAGGAATTACTTCATCAAAGCCATTTTCAATAGCTTTGTCTAAAAAGAAGCTAATTAAAGCACGTTGTAATTTTGCACCTTTGCCTTTGTATACCGGAAAACCAGCACCAGTTATTTTATTGCCCAGTTCAAAGTCAATTATATCATATTTTTTTGCTAATTCCCAATGAGGTAAATTTGCTTTGAGTTCAGGGAAACTTCCCCCTTCTTTGATTGTAACATTATCTCCTTCACTTTTACCAGCAGGAACTGACTCATGAGGGATATTTGGTAGCTGAACAATTAATTCATTTAGTTCCTTTTCCAAACTATTTAATTGTTCATTCAATTCTTTTGATTCTGCTTTTAAGCTTCCTGTTTTTTCCTTTGCTTTATTAGCTTCTCCAATTTTACCTTCTTTAAAAAGCATTCCAATTTGTTTGGAAATACTGTTTGATTCAGCAAGGCAATTATCTAATTTGTTTTGAGTTTCCTTTCGTAAATCATCAGTCTGAATAACTTTTTTGATGACTGGTTCCGCATCAAAATTCTTGATTTTTAAACGGTTGATAACTAATTCTGTATTTCCTCTAAGAAGTTTTATCGTAAGCATAATCTATTGTATTATAAGTATAAGATGTTCAATATAGAAAATATTAAAAAAAAATCTCCACAAAATTATCACAAAAAGTGATAATTAAGGGAGATTTTAAAAGTTATTATGGAAATCTTTAAAAATTTCCTGATATTTTGTTATTTACCTTCTTCTACAGGAAGTATTGATACTAATGATTTATTGTTTCTACTTTTTTTGAACTCAACAAAACCGTCAATTAATGCAAATAAAGTATGATCTTTACCCATACCAACATTTTCATTTGCAAAATGTTTGGTTCCTCTTTGCCTTACAAGGATATTTCCTGCTTTTGCAAATTGTCCACCATAAATTTTTACTCCAAGTCGTTTACTCTCTGACTCCCTACCGTTTCTTGAACTACCGGCTCCTTTCTTATGTGCCATATCTTAAATTTTTATAGATTCTAACTAAATTAATTTTCTTACAAAGAAATTGCTTCAATTTCAAGTTGTGTAAAGTTTTGACGATGTCCGTTTAGTTTCTGATAACCTTTACGTCTTTTCTTTTTGAAAACTTTTACTTTATCACCTCTTACATCATCTCTGATTACCTTGGCAGTGATTTTAGCACCTTTTACATTAGGTTTTCCTATTTTCACTTTTCCGTCATCATCAATCAGCAATACATTTTCAAATTCTACTGATTCGCCTTCTTTTTGTTCTAAACGATGAACAAAAATTTTCTGATCCTTTTCTACTTTAAACTGTTGTCCAGCTATTTCTACAATTGCATACATAATTAATATATTAGTTTCAGAGGTGGTAATTTAATGATACTACATAAATTATCACTTAACAACCTCCTGAATTCATTTTGGTCTGCAAAAGTAGAAAATTTTATTTCTTTTGCAAAACAATTACTTGCTTTCTCTTAAATTATATTTGTTTCTTGTAAAGAAATAATACTTTTATTAAAATTTATTTCAGAAATAAAAAAGTTAAAGTGATTAAAAATAACCCAACAATTTTATTACTTTTGCTATCTATATGTTTAATTTTCTGAATGAAAAAGGTACAACTTAATATAGAAAGTCTTGTATACAGTCAAACGCAGTCGGGCGCCTATGTACTTGTGTTGATAGAAGAAAAGGGAAATCGAAAACTCCCTATTGTTATTGGCTCGGCTGAAGCTCAGGCAATTGCTATTGCTTTAGAGGGAATGAGTCCACCACGACCTTTAACTCATGATTTGTTTGTTAATTTTGCATCAGCGTTTAATATAAACCTGGATGAGGTACTGATTACAAAACTGGAAGAAGGTATTTTTTATTCAGAATTAATTTGTGATAGTTTGGCAAATAGAGTGAAAATTGATTCACGTACATCAGATGCAGTTGCTCTTGCTATACGGTTTAAATGCCCAATTTATGCCGATGAAGAGGTTTTGAAACAAGCTGGTATTTCGTCTACAGATTTTAGTAGCGAGGATATTACTTTGGAAGAGGAGGTTATTATAAAGGAAGAGGATCACGAGCTTAACTTAAAATCACTTAAAGACTTAAAAAAAATGTTGTCCGAAGCAATTAACAATGAAGAATACGAAAGTGCTTCAAGAATCAGGGACGAAATAAATAGAAGAGAATAATTTTTCTGTTTCGGACATTTCAATTATTTTAGCCAATCATTTTACTGAACTTTATTACTAAATAGAAGCTTTAAATTAGATCGTTTAAAAGCAGATTTTTTATTTATCATACCTAAATAATTATTTATGAAGAAACTAAGCAAACTAAAATTAGTTATTAGTACGATACTTTTCATTTCATTTTTTCAGATACAGGCTCAAAATCAGCAGGATACAATAATAAACAATACCAATGATACAATAATATCTGTTGAGGATGATATTGTAGTTTCTGAGCTTCAAAATACTGATCAAGTACAAAAAAACGTTGTTTCTTTGGAATCAGCAGGATTTAGTATGAATAGTTTATTACGAGGTATGCTTGGTATGGCTGTGCTGATTTTTATTGCATGGCTATTTAGTACAAACAGAAGTGCTATTTCGTGGAAGGTGGTAATAACAGGTTTAGCTATACAGCTTGTTTTGGCACTTGGTGTTTTAACCGTTCCTCCGGTGCAGGAGTTTTTTGAAATAGTAGGTAAGCTTTTTGTGAAAATTCTTGATTTTACCATGGCAGGAACAGAATTTCTATTTAAATCATTTATTAGTGGTGAAATAGAATCATCATTAATTAATTTTGCAATTACAATTTTACCTACTATTATATTCTTTTCTGCTTTAACAAGTGTTCTTTTTTATTATGGTATTATTCAAAAGGTAGTTTATGGTTTGGCATGGGTAATGGCTAAAGTATTAAGATTATCAGGAGCAGAGAGTCTTTCTGTAGCTGGAAATATTTTTCTCGGTCAAACAGAATCACCATTAATGATTAAGGCTTATCTTGAAAAAATGAATAAGTCTGAAATACTACTGGTAATGGCAGGTGGCATGGCTACACTTGCAGGAGGTGTTTTGGCAGTTTATATTGGTGTTTTGGGTGGTACCGATCCGGTACAACGCCTGATTTTTGCAAAGCACCTTTTGGCAGCATCAGTAATGGCAGCACCCGGAGTAATTGTTATTTCCAAAATTTTGGTTCCTCAAACTGAAAAAATTAACACAGATGTTAAAGTTTCAAGTGAAAAAATAGGGAAAAATGTACTTGATGCTATTTCAAATGGAACAAGTGAAGGTTTACGGTTAGCGGTAAATGTTGCTGCTATGCTTTTAGTATTTATTGCTTTTATCGCTTTATTTAACTATGTTTTCATTAAAATTGGTGACTGGACTTCTCTTAATGGTGTAATTGCAGAATTTACCAATGGGCAATATAATGAACTCTCACTTCAATTTATGCTGGGTTATCTTTTTGCGCCTCTTATGTGGTTATTGGGAGTTGCTACTGAAGATCTTACACTTGTGGGAAGGGTTTTGGGTGAAAAACTAATTATGACTGAATTTATTGGCTATGTTAGCCTAAGTGAATTAAAGGCTGCTGGTGCTTTTGCAGAACAAAAATCTATTATTATGGCAACCTATATGCTTTGTGGATTTGCTAATGTTGCTTCAATTGGTATTCAGATTGGAGGAATTGGTTCGCTTGCACCGGGGAAAAGAGTTCTACTTTCCGAATTTGGTATGCGCGCATTATTGGCAGGAACTTTAGCTTCACTTTTATCTGCTACAATGGTGGGTATGATTTTAGGATAAAAATTTCTAATTGCAAGTTACTTGTCAATTAATAAGTCCAGTCTAAAAAGGTACAATGTCTGAAAAAGAACCCTGACAGGGTTTGTTAATTAGCTGTTTCATAGATGTTTTACTTTTTAGTATTTTGCAAATATAACCCTGTCAGGGGTTTTTAGACTAAGCTTTTTAATAAAAGCATGTATCTGTTAGCTTCACTGACTATTGAAACCAAAGCCTTAAAAATAAAAACGTATGTGTGATACCTTTGTATATATACCAACCAAAGAGGAAAGTACTAATATTATTTTTGGTAAAAACTCTGATAGAGAGCCAAATGAAGCACAGGCAATTTTAAGAATACCTGCACAGCAACATAAATCTGAAAAGCTAAAATGCACCTATATTGAAATACCACAGGTAGCTGAAACTTATGAAATAATTATTTCAAAACC
>JAOZNO010000155.1:0-1641 GCA_029933755.1 Bacteroidales bacterium
CTTTGTATTACATTTTAATGAAAACAATACTCCTACAGTAGAAAACCCGTTTGATAAACAGTATGCCGAAGAGGAAGCATATTTTAGTTGGGGTTTTGCAGAAAATGTATTTATTGATACAGATTTGGGTGATACCCTAAATTATACTGTTAAACTTGCAGACGGACAAAATTTACCACCATGGCTGACTTGTGATAATGCTAACAGGACATTTAGCGGTACCCCGAAAAATGAGGATATTGGGATAATAACTTTAAGGTTAACAGCTACGGACATGATTGGGGCATCAGTTTCTTATGATTTTGAACTTGAAGTGCAAAGGATAAACCATGCACCGGAAGTTGTAAACATAATTGATGATCAGGAAACTACTGTTGGTGTTGATTACTCTTATGCTATATCCTGGAATGTATTTACGGATATTGATGAAGGTGATAAATTAACACTTTCTGCTAATTTGAAGGATGGTAGCCCGTTACCAGGATGGTTGTCTTTTGAAAATACAACAGGCACTTTTAGTGGAATTGCTACACTTGTTGCTGTGTATGAAATAGTGCTAAGTGCAACTGATGAGTTTGGGGTTTCTGTTTCAACAGACTTTAAATTGACTGTCAGTTCAGCAACAGGGTTTGAGGCATTAGGAGAAAATAAAGTATCAATTTATCCAAATCCATCAAATGGTAAATTCTTTGTTTCATTTGATAATTTGAATTTAAACAAAGGTTTAGATATATTTATTAAAGATATTCATGGTAAATCTATTTATAAAGGAAAACTTGATGATAATAAGAAAATGGTTGATCTGTCAGGGTTTTCAAAGGGAACATACTTCCTTGAAATTTACGAAGGGAATAACAAAATAGTTAAAATAGTTGTTATTGAATAATTAACTTTTAATTTTTATAGCATATAGTACGAAAGGGTGGGGGGTAATATTTCCACCCTTTTGTAATTCACAAACAAATTTATTAATTTAGTGCTGTATTGTTAAACTTTTATTTTAATTAAAAATACCATGTCTGATCATACTACAAAATTATCCAGAAAATTTTACGAATCGGAACTTATTAAATTGCAGATTGATTTGGTGAAATTACAATCATGGATTAAAAAAGAAGAACTAAAAGTTGTTGTAATTTTTGAAGGTCGTGATGCAGCCGGAAAGGGTGGAACTATAAAAAGAATTACACAGAGTTTAAACCCTCGTATTTGCCGCGTAGTTGCATTAAGCACACCTACCGAAAGGGAAAAAACACAATGGTATTTTCAGCGTTATGTCCCTCATTTGCCAGCGGCAGGTGAAATGGTATTGTTTGACCGAAGTTGGTATAACCGTGCCGGAGTTGAGCGGGTTATGGGTTTTTGTACCAATGATGAATATTGGGATTTTTTAAGAGCTTGTCCAAATTTTGAAAGAATGCTGATTAGATCCGGGATTATTTTGATAAAATATTGGTTTTCTGTTAGCGAAGAAGAACAGGAAAAACGTTTTCAGAGCAGATTAAATGATCCAACTAAACAATGGAAACTTAGTCCAATGGATATTGAATCACGAAATAAATGGATGGAATATTCAAAAGCAAAAGATGAAATGCTTTCATATACCGATACAAAAATAGCACCTTGGTATGTTGTGGAAGC
>JAOZNO010000155.1:1741-7625 GCA_029933755.1 Bacteroidales bacterium
TGTTATCTAAGTTCTACTCCAGAAGCTCTCTTAATAAATGCTTCGGTGTTTTTCTTTTCATCACGCGTTCGTTTATAGGATTTTGCCTTGCCCAGTTCTTTCAAATCATTTAATTTAATGAGTGATTTAGGGAGATATTCTATTTGATTGTTTTCAATCCATAATTTTTTAAGTTTCTGCATGTTTCCTATACCGGAGGGTACTGTTTTTAAATTATTATTGTTCAACTTAAATATCTTCATTTTTTTTAAGTTTCCAATATTTTCAGGAATTATATTTAAATTGTTGTATGCAAGATTTAATTGGGTTATTTTAGTACAATTACCCAAAGTGTTTGGTAGTTCTGTAATTTGATTCTCACTTACATTCAAATCATATAATGCTGCATTTAATTCTCCAATACTTTCAGGAATACTACTTATTTTATTTTTGCTGAAATCCAAAATCCTTATCTTTTTAAGATTTCCAACTTCTTTAGGTATTTCACTTAATTTATTTTCAGCAGCCTTTATTGAAGTTAAATTAATAAGTTGTGATATAGAAGGCGGCATGTTGGAGATACTATTTTTTGAAATAATTAACTTTTGAAGGCTACTAATTTTAAAAATAACAGCTGGTATCTTTGTGAAATTATTGCTGCTAATATCTAATTCCTCTAAATCGGTAAGCAAATCCATATTTTCCGGTAACGAATTTATATTCTTATCCGAAAATTTAAGAATTGTTAACTTTCCTTCGGTAGTAAAATACTGATAAGATGAGTATGTCCTGATATAATTTGCTAAATTGTTATCGGGTACTGCCTTGCCTATTTTATCGTCAATATGTGCAGCACTACTCTTGGGTGTAATATTTTTATCAGTTTGCTTATCTACAACAATTACCCCTTTTACTGGTTTTATTGTAAACTCAATCAGATCGTTTAAAACAATATCAAAACTAACTACTTCATTTTTTTTGTATATTTTTGATATCATATTATAAACCGATTCATCATTTTTAATTGATATGAGCAGATGCTCCTCATCAATAGGATGCCAAAGGTAATTGGGAAAGCTTTCTGAACCTTTACCTGTAAAAAGAATTTTTCCAGAACTGGTAAATTCCATGATTAAAGGTGTTTTAGGTATAATTTGTTTTGTTTGGCTATAGGGTTTAAAGCTTACAATATTCCATTTTTGTATTAAATCCTGACGGTTTTTGGTTCTCTGGCTTAAGATTTTGTCAAAAAGTTTTCCTCCAAAGTTATCACTGGCAAAACCAAAAAAATCAATTTCTGAAAAATTATCCCAGTTATTACAAAGTCCTGACTTAAAAGTGTTTTTCTCTAATGTAACTGCGTCTAAAACTATTCTTGAATTTGTAAGCATAAATAAATGCCCATTATCTGTTTTGTTTTGGCTTATACGTGTGTTAATAAAACTGCCGGAACAATTATTTGCAGTTATCATATCATATCCCTGATTATTTTTAAAGAAACACTCTGTAAAAGTAAAGTTTTCAACCTTCGTAAAATCAACAATACCATAGGTACATTCTTTTATTGTTGTTTTTGTACAGTTAAGTTTGTCTACATTATTGGCAGTTATTCCATAGGTTCCACTACCATACAAAATAGAATTTTCAACATTTACATTTGTGCAATTTTCAAATCGAAAAACACCTCCAAGACACTCGCCCTTTTCTGGTCCATGTCCGGCTCTTATATATTTTAATGTGATATTTTTACAATTGTAAAATACTAAAACATTTCCATAGGTAGGTTCTGTTACTAGTTCAGGATGTGATGCGGTGTTTTTTGTAAAAAAATCTTCACCTGTAATAGTTAAGTTATTTACATTTTTTATATGAATTTCACTACCAGTACTTCCATATACTTTAGTAAGTTCTATATTTGAATTAGATGTTTTGCTAATGTTTGACAGTACAATTTTTTGAGAACTAAGCTCAAGTGTGGTATTTGATTTAATTTTATCAACAAATGCTTGTGCTGTAGCTACCTTTATATTTTGTGCATTAAGCTTAAATGTAGTTGCAAAAGCTAAAATTACGAACAAAATAAAATACAATTTAAAATCTTTCATTATAAAATAGTTTTACGAATTTTTAGCTAAACAGACAATCGAATTTATAATTTCGTTTGTACAGCTAATCGTTCGGGTTAATTTCGCAAAATAAAACGAATGCTGGTATTAGCCAAAAGTTTTATCTAAATTAAAATGGTTTTTGTCAATTTCTTTGAGGTTTCTACAAGTTTAATACGATTCTAAGTCGTGAATAGTTCTACTTTTGCGATTTTCGATATAACAAATCGGCCATAGCAAATCGTAATTCGCTATAGGTGTATTCATCACCAAGTGCTTGTTTAATTGGGCCTAAGTTATAGGTTTCTAATTTTTCAGCAACATTTACAATATTTTTAAGCTTTTTAGGCTCAATAAACTGCTTTGCTTCAATTTTACCCTGAGCAACATAAGTGCTTAAGTGACTTGCAATTGTGCCAACAACCAATTCTCGTTCTTTTGCTATTTCTTCAATATTTTTCCCTTGTTGGAAAAGTTCAAAACTTATTTCGCGGGTAGCTTGACCTTTTTCTTTAGGAGTCTTACTTTTTACTGACTTTTTCTTTGTTTTAACAAAGTCTGGTACTTGCTTTTCTCTATTTTTATATAGTTCCGAATCGGTTAATTGTTCTTTTGTAAGATCTAAATTTTTGATTGTAGCTTCAAGCATTGCTTCGGCTTTATGTATTTTTTGAAGCTGGCCAAAAAACAAACGCTCTACATCTTTTAACTCACCAAGGTATTTTTTTACACGGGTTTCTGTTTTTAATTCATTTATTTTCGAGAATATTTTTTCAGAGAAACTCTTTAAAATTGGTTCAAAATGCTTTTTGGCCGCCTGTACTCGGTCTAAAAGCACTTCTTGATAGTTATTTGCATTTGTTCTTGAAATTTTTTCAATCTGCAAAATAAATTTTTTGGAAACACTTAATGGTTCTTGTAATTGTTGCTGTATCTCTTTTGCCCAAGAATGATATTTTTGTTTTACTAATTTTTTTTCATCCTTAGTATAAGTTTGTAAATGATAATAATACTGATTTGAAATTGACTGAAAATCAAAGGCCGATTTCACAAATCCATTTATATAATCTTTTAAACCATCATTAAATTTATTTTTTAATTCTTCCTTTGTTTCTTTTGTTTGGGCAAATTCATTTAATAAACTATCCTGTTTTAAACCGTTATACTTAATGGGTTCTGTTAGTACCAGTCCTTCTAATGAAGTTAAACGCGACAAAGCAACATAAACCTGACCGGGAGCAAATGCACGCGAAACATCAATCATTGCCTTTTCAAAAGTTAAGCCTTGACTTTTATGTACTGTGATAGCCCAAGCCAATTTTAGCGGGTAATGTGTGAAACTCCCCTTTACATCTTCCGTAATTTTATTCGTTTCTTTATCCAGACTATATTTTTTATTCTCCCATGTATATTTATCAACACTTACTACATCACTACCATCATTAAAATCCACTTCAATAGTTTCTTCTGATAGAGATTTTATAGTACCAATTTTACCATTAAAATATCGCTTTTCACCCGAATAATCGTTTTTAACAAACATTACTTGTGCACCTTTTTTTAGCTCCAATGTTTCTTCAAGTGGAAACATGTGTTCAGAAAAATCGCCAATAACTTCTGCGCGAAACTTGTGGGTTTTATTCTTATTTTTTTTTAATTCCTCACTATTGGTCTGGTCTGCTTTATAGTTATGAGTAGTTAAAAAAACATATCCCTCTTCGGGCTTGGGTTTAAAATTTGGTTTATGATATTGATTTAAGGTATTTATATCCTGTTCGGTTATTTTGTTTTCACGTAAGTTATTTAAAATTGAAATAAAAGCCTGGTTGGTTTGTCGAAATATTTTCTCCAATTCAACATAAACCATTTTGCTCTGCTTAAGCGACTGTGCTTCAAAGAAAAACATCCCTTTATAGTGGTTTCTCAGATAGCTCCACTCCGCATCTTTTACTACTGGTGGAAGTTGCAACATATCGCCAATAAACAATATTTGCACACCTCCAAAAGCAAGATCCTTTCGTCGTCGGATATGCTTTAGCACAACATCAATAGCATCCAGAATATCTGCCCGTAGCATACTAACTTCATCAATAATTAGAAGCTCTAGCTCTTTAAGCATATTACGCTTAGTTTTGTTCATTTGCAAGTTCTCAATAATTGAGCGTGGCGTACTCATTTTGAAATACATATCCTGACTTGCTGCAAGTTCATTGCTTGGAATAAAGGTGCCAAAAGGTAGTTGAAAAAGAGAGTGTAAGGTTACACCACCAGCATTTATGGCTGCAATACCAGTTGGAGCTGCTATTATCGTATTTTTATGGGTAAGATGGATAATTTCTTTTAGGAAAGTCGTTTTACCTGTTCCTGCTTTTCCTGTTAAAAAAATATGCCTGTTTGTGCTGTTTACAAATTGTAATGCTGTAGAGGCTGTTTCATTATTTTCGGATAAATACATAGAGGTAAAAATACTATTATTTGGTTTATCTAAACTATAAATAAAAATATTTTAGAAATAAGTTTGTTGTATCTTTTTAAATTGCTTATTTACAGCAAGTCCGTCTGTGTGCGAATGAATTTATAAATTAATCAGCTTAAGAACGTATTATATTTGTGCAGACAGCAATTTTTTATATACTTCCAGTGAAGCCCACGCATCAGTTGCAGCATATTTTAATTGTCCGTGACCTAAAGTTTCAGCTTCCCAGTTTGAAAGACGTTTTGATTTTGAAATTCTAAATCCTAAAACAATTGCCGCTAATTTCTGCAAACTAAAATTTTGAATATCAAACTCTTTTACAAAATCCTGTAATTCGATAAATGACTGCGCTTCAAACTTTTTTAATACCTTTAGTGCTTTTAAGTCATCTCTTATTGCTACACCAACTTTCACAACGCTTTTATCAGCCAATAAATCTGCAATAGACTTGTGTAAGCCATTTCCATTTAAGCGGAATAAAAAAGCTTGATCACTATTTGATAATTGTAATAATGCAACTTTATTAATTCGTCCTTTTTTAAAAGAGGGTCTTGTTTCTGTATCAAAACCAATTATCTCAGAATTTTTCAGAATGGCAATTGCCTTAAGTACATCAGTTTCATTCTCAACAACTTTTATTTTACCCTCAAAGGCTCCTAATGGAAGCTCATTCATTTCTTCTTTTGTTATGCTTTTTGCAAATTGCATATTGTTTTAATATATATAATTATTATTCTTTAAAATCATCAAATCTCTGGTTAATTAACCAGCCATCAGTATCTTTGTTGCTATTTTCATCTAATTTAGAAATGGAATTATCTTCTTCATCTTCCAAACTTTCTGCTCCATAAATAATATTATGAATAATTGGCAAAACAGCTAATAAACGGGGTCCCCAATATCTTTCAAAATTTATTTTACAATCAAGCAATCCGCCCACCATGCTTTCAGCATTAGCAATTTCATTTAGTGTAACAATATCTTTCATATCCTGATAAACATCTGTTAAGCCTTCTGAAAGGCTAATGCTTTCATTATTCTCAGTCTCTTGTGTTTCAGGTGTCAATACTTCAAAAAAAGATTCATGCGAACCTAATTTACTTGCTAGTCCATTTTGTATAAACTGCCAGTCTTCTTCCTGAACAAATTTCTCAACATATAAATCTTCACTATCTTCAGGTACAGGTAACACAGAGGCTTTTAAATAAATTAGACTCAATATCTTTTGTGTTTTTTCCAAAAACTCCTTCTTCGAAAATTCAGTCATACTTTCTATTAGCATACAATATTCATTGGCTACCAATAAAAAATCATCTATATTTTG
>JAOZNO010000156.1:0-2955 GCA_029933755.1 Bacteroidales bacterium
ATAGAGATAAAATCCTTGTGGAGGAACCCCATCAGATGAAGGGCCAATATTGAGTAGAAAATTACCACCTAGGCTGCGGGCTTTAATAAGCAAACGCAAGGCTTCTTTATCGTCAAACCTGAGTTTTGAATATCCCCACGAAACACACCAGGAAGTATTAAATTCCCACCATTTATTAATTCCACTCTCCGGCTCTTTCCATTCTATCGTTGCAAAATCTCCTACTCCAATTGTTTCTGAAGGCTTGTCAGGATTACGCATTTTATACCAACGGTCGTTACAAACAATACCAGGCTGTAGCGATCGCATCCAGCTAAATACAGCATTAGTATAATGTTGATTCTCTTTCCCCGGCCATAAAAACCCATCAAACCATAAAATATCAATTTCTCCAAAATTGGTGAGTAATTCATTGATTTGTGCAAGCGTAAAATTTAGCCAATTTCGATACCTTATTGAGTCATTATCTGTATTGTAAATTGGGTGTTGGCCTCTTGTTCTATAATTGTAATTACAGTCTGTTACCGGGTATTGAGGAAAGTGCCAGTCACGTTGTGAAAAGTAAAATCCCACTTTTAAACCATATTTACGACAAGCTTCAACATAAGATTTTAAAAAATCTTTTCTTGCTTTATTTAATCCGGAATTATAATTTCCATATTTACTGGGCCACATTGCAAAGCCATCATGATGTTTTGTAATAAGTACAACATAGCTCATTCCGGCCTCTTTTGCCGCTTTGCATATCTCATCAGGATTCCAATTTTTCGGATCAAATTTTTGGTCTAAATCAAAGTAGTTTTGCGGATTGCTATATTTTGTTTCATAACCATACGGATAGTGTTTTATCATTGCCCATGATGGCTGAGAGCCGTTAACACTATGCGGCCCCCAATGCATAAAAAGCCCGAAATTGCCATCGGCAAACCATTGGGCATCAGGATGAGGGTTTGGAAACACTACTGATGCTGTATCAGACATTATTTTATTTGCAATTTGCAATACGTTTTTATCATTTACTGTGTATTCTCTTTTTGCTTTTTGTAGATTTTCCCATTGTTGAATATTTTTCTCATTGACAGCTACTAACATGCCATTTCGTCCCCTGATTGTTTTTCGTTTGGAATTCGTTTCGTATAAGCCAATTTTATTAAAAGGTATTTGCCTGAAACCCTTAATTTTTAAATATATTTCTGCTTTATCCCACAGGAAAAAGTTTTGGTTTTCTATATCGGCAAAACCGGGATCTTTTTTTGTTTCCAAATTACTAGGCTTAAAATCCAGCCATTTCTTTTTACCATCAATCGTTTGGTTGATATTATAGAAAATATTATTTTCAAACCGGTTATTGCCTGGAAATGCAACACCATTCCAATAAGTGGCTAACTCAGGATATTGTGTAATATAAGGTGGTTTTAAATATGAAACGGCTTTTAAACGTTTTTCAAAAAGCCCGGCAGGTTTTATTACCGATGCCGACCAATTTTCCAGACGGTTATCAATATGGATTCCAATTTTTCCATCAATAAAAATATTATTTTGGAATGTATTATTCGAACCACCTCCCATTAAAACACCATACTTACCTGCTTTGTAAAATATATTATCACTTACCGTTAATCCGCATGCCCCATCATCAGGATATATGGCGCAAGTACTAAATTTATCCGGTATGTGATGGAAATAATTATACCGGATAATTGTTCCTAGTTCCGAAGGGTTACGCCCATAATAAAATGCTCCCTGATCGTCAGCATCCAAACAAACATCATGTATATTATTGTATTCCAATAAATGGTTGTTACCCTGCATAAGAACAGCCATGCTCGGGGTATTAAAAATTTCGCAATGAATGATTTCATTACCTACACCCGTTATATGAACAGCTGGGCGATACGACTTCTCAATACGGTTTAAATCATGAAAAATACAGTTTTCAACTTTGTTATTTCCTGACTCAAGAGTAAGGCGATTTCCGCCTCCAATAGAAACCCCGCCTGCGCCTAATTGATAGAAATCACAATTAATAATACGGTTGTTCTTACCGCCCTCTCTGTTAAATGTTGTATTTGCATATAAATGTTGTTGCAAACTTCCTACTATGCCCGATTTAGCTTTTCCTACACCTTCGTGCCTATGGTCAAAAAACGGTTCAATTCCCTTACCAACAACTATTCCCAAGCTACCAAGATTATTGAAACTGCAATTTTTTATTTTTACATTTTCTGTCTGGCTCATGGCTATGCCCATAGCCCGGGAGCACTTAAAGTTAATTCCGTCAATGGTAATATCTGAAGTGTTTTCAATAACGATAAAAGGATTTTCCAGCATTGAAAGCTCAAGGGTTTCAATTTTTGCTTCATGCGAGATAAAATATAAAATTCCATTTTGTCTGTCAATATAAAACTCACCGGCCTCATCAAGCTCTTCTAAAACATTAAATGCATACCATCTTCTAAAAGGTGCACCACTTGCAAAACCATACAAAGTTGGCTGTGCTGTTGTAATTGTTTGTTTTCTTTTATCAATATGGGCAATTTGTACCGCATCATCAGCGTAACCCCATTTAAAATATCCAGAAATCCAAATATCATTCGTTTCCTTCCATTGCGATATTCTTAACGAATCGTATTTAAAAACCCCACCACGATTAGAGAAATCATCATCCCGCGGAATTGAACCCGGGTCAATTACTTCTCCTGTTGGAATCATCCCTTTATTGGGCCAGCGTGACAAGTGCATGGGAATTCCATTTACAAATAATTCAGCCCATGAAACACCATAAGGACGTGCAAATCCAACATTGCGAATTTTGCCGTAATCATTAATTCCCAGCTCCTTTAAGTTTACCGAAAAAACGTCTTTTTCATTTAATATTGATTGTTTAAGCGACTTAACCGGAATGGCTATTCCTCCATTAAAAATTACAAGTTCATCATTATAAGAACTTATATC
>JAOZNO010000156.1:2965-7615 GCA_029933755.1 Bacteroidales bacterium
AATAGATCCTTTTATTTGAATAGATTCTTTTATTCGATATTTTCCACCTCTGATGTATATTTTTATCGTACTTGTGTTCCCCTTTTCTCTTTTGCTTTTCACAAGATCAAGTGCCCTGTCCAGGGTGGCAAATGGCATTTTTTTGCTACCTGTGTTTACATCATTTCCATCTGTAGCAACATATATCTGAGCAAAACTGCTGTTGAAAGAAAATACACATAGGATAAGAAGTGTAAAACTAAAGTAAAACCTTTTTCTATTTAATAATAACATTCGTTTTTCGATATTAAAAATTCAACAAATAATCAAACTAATACAATTCCTTATATTCAACCCCTTTTAACATGTGATAAATAAGCGCCTGTTATATAATGAAAATCAGTATTTAAAAAAGAAAAGCTAAGTTCAAAGACAAACACTTATTACAGCCCTATTCTCTTTATAACTATTTTTCACTTTCAACTAATTGGATTTGAACCGAACCCTCAATCAGGCTGCCTTTTTTTAGTTTTCTGCGTTCATCCTTGTAATGTTCGCTAAAAAATATATCTGCCCCGCCGGTTGAATAATCAGCTACAAGAAAACTTATACCCTCACCATCAACAAATGAACGAAATGCATGCTTAGCTTTGGAAATGACCGTCAGTCCAGTTCCCTTATCATTAGTCAGTGCGACCCAGTAAATATTTTCTTTGGTAGATCTAAAATCATTTGAACCAAGCTCGTTTGCATCAAAGCACCAATCATTTTCAGGCTTTTGCCTGATTGGTTTTGATTGGAATGCCTTATTATTAAAAGGGACTGTGCTGCCTGATGTTCGCCCAATATGGTTTTGGGGATAATAACTCCATAATCCTTTTCTGTACCACTTTAGGTTTTTTAGATCAGATGGAACATTAAATACCAATCCCCATTGGCGTGGATTAACTTTAATTTTCGATTTCATTTGATAATTTACTTCCAATGAACCATCCTTGCTGAAAATGTAGTTTATTTTCCCCTTTGCTTCAGAATATGATGCTTTTATAGATATGATAATTGTATCATTTTTATTCGTCCATTTGGTGTTTTTTGCAAGCCAATTGGTACAAGTTGAATTATGTACAGGGATATCCAGATTATGTTCTGTTTTACATTCCCCGCTTGTAAGGCTCAAAACCATTAATCCTGCTCCGCCTGAAAGAATAATATTTCCATTTGATTGGGCATTTATTAATTTCCCTTTCTTTAAATCAAATTTCCAACTAAAACGATTACCCTCTATCAATAAAATATTCTCTGACACAGTTGCTTGTAATTTGTCAGATTTTATTTTAAGGAATGGAAAATTGTCTCGTTTTACTCTACCTATTTCAATAATACATTTCTCAACTTCATGCCCTTGTGGCGAAATAATAGAGATACTTAACAGTTTACCTTCAAGATTTTCCGACTTTGGATAAATTGAAAGAATACCAGACTGGTGAGCTGCTAAATCCATTTTTACTTGTCCATGCTCGTTTTCCAGTTTCCAATTAATTTTACACTCGTTTAAATTTGTAAAATCGAATCTATTTTCAATTTGTAAATTAATTCCTTTTCCTTTTTCAGGTGTGGCAACTTTACGGTTGTGAATTTTAACCGGTGAATAGGTTTTTTTAACATGAAAATACTCAGGTTTTTTACGTCTCCAACCATCAATTGGTCCCCATTCACCATAACCTACAACACGCCCATCAGGCAGATAAAATACATCATCAATACCAGACCAGATTGCCCCACCAAGGCATCCACTGCTTTTGTACATTTCTTCCCACATTTTTTTGAAGCCTCGTCCCCAGGAATCCCTCACGCCGGGATCGGTAACAATTTCTGTCCGGTTATAGGTATTCAAGTGTGCATATTCGCCAAATAACAATGGACGAGCAAAGTCTTCGGCAATTGATGGCCCTTTGGTACCTGGATAATGAAAATTTGCAACAGGCATTGCCTTGCTACCATAATTGTTGTAACCACCATAAGCCTGATCGTGGAATGCTGCCGGTCGGGTAGGGTCTTTTTTTGCATAAAAATCAGCCAGTCTAGCCCAGTTAGTCCCCCAGGATGATTCATTTGCCATTGACCAAATAATAATACTTGGGTGATTTCGAAAAAAAGAAATGTTGGATTCTGAAACGTTTTCTAAATATTGGTAAAATTCCGTATTATGAGGATCATAATCTTTCCAATGGCTATTGGCACCATGTCCAACCCAACAAAGTGGGTTTTCCAACTCAACATACAAACCTAATTCATCACACCATTCAATAAATTCTTCAGCTGGTGGATAATGAGAAGTTCTTATGTAATTTATATTTGCTTCTTTATACAATCTTGCGTCTTGTTCCCAAAGTTCAGGCTTCAGGCTTCGCCCCAATAAGGGATGAGCCTCGTGCCTGTTTACTCCTTTTAATTTTACAGCCTTTCCATTTACAAGTAGCAGGTTTCCTGCAATTTTAATGTCCCTAAATCCTATTTTTTTTATGATTTTTTGCGTTCCTTCTTCTGAATCAATTACGATTTTTAATTTGTATAAGTTTGGATGTTCTGCATCCCACTTTATTGGATTTTCAATGTCAAAATCAAGGCTTATCACTTTAGCTTTTTTTTCATTAAACTGAAAATCATGCTTGTCATTATTCAATTTCACTATATTGCCATTAGGCTTTAAAAGTACTACAGACACTGATGCTAGTTCGGAATGACCCTTGTTTAGAAGTGTAGCATTTATTTTCAGTCTGGAATTTTTATACTCTTTATCAAAATCAGTATGTATTGATAAATCAACCAAATGCACTTTGGGAACTGCATATAAATAAATTTTACGCAGAATTCCACCCATTTGGTGTGCTGCATACTGTGTTCCCGACATTAGCGTATCAGCCATTGTTTCAGCAATAATTCCTATCGTAATCCGGTTTGATTCGCCAAATTTTATTAATTGGCTTAGCTCTTTTTCAAAGGCAATCATTGGCCCGATATGTTCGCCTGCTTTCTGGCTATTAATCCATATATTTGCTTTACTGAAAACCGCATCACACTTTAAATAAACCGTACTGTTTTTCCAATCGGCAGGAATATTAAACTCTTTTGAATATGCTGCCTGCGTGCCCGGTTTAACTTTGAATCCCTGCATTGCCCATTCGCCTGGCACTTCTATTTTATCCCATCCGGCAAGCTTTTGTTTTTCCCAAAATAAATTTTTGGGTGCTGAATTAAACGACCATGTACCGTTAAGGGATAATATTTTTCTGGTTTGGCTAACTGCCCCCAATGAGACAAGCATTAGAAAAATAACAATTTGAAATTTCATGAATTTTAAATTTATATTAAGCGAATAAAATCTAATTATGTCTATTTTGATATTTTAAAAACATAAGCATAGTTATCAATTTCATTCATTTTATTAACTTGATAAACAGGTGTTTTTATAATTACATCTTTCCCGGATTGTTCCCATTGCAAAACTTCCCCTGTAGTTAAAAAGCTTACTTTAGCATCTTTTGCAGGCTCAAAATTTCGAATAATAATTTTCTCAGCTGGCCATTGGGGACTGATTGCATAATAAGCATCTTTATTTTGAGTAAAAAACAGTTCTTTTACGGCAAAACCAGGATCCGGATCAATGGTTTGTTTTAGTATAAAATCACCACCCTGGTAATGTTGTTTTGATTTGTATTCTCTATCGCCTTCAGACCATTGAAAAGAAGCATTCCATGGTTTTGTACTATAAATTGCTTCGCCATTGGTTTTTAACCAGGCACCTATTTGCAAAAGGCGTTCCTGCATAATTGGTGGAATTTTTCCTCTTCCATCAGGACCAATATCCAACAATAAATTTCCTCCTGTACTTACAATATTAACCAACATAAGCACTAAGGATTTTGCTGAATTGTAATCTTCACTGTCTTCATTTTGATTGTATCCAAATGAAAAGCCCATGCCTCTACATTCTTCCCAAGGTCTGTTAAATTTTGGCGTTTCAGCCTCATATTCGGTAGTAAAATAGCCACCATGGTTTTTTCGGATGCCTTTACCCCAGCGGTCGTTTATAACTATTGTGTTTTTAACTGATGATGAGTTATATAACCAAGCTAAAAACTCTTTTGATTTCCATTTCTTGTCCGTAAGTTCCCATTCACCATCAGGCCATAAAATATCTGGTTTGTAACTTTCAACCAAGTCTTTTATTTGAGGTAAGAAGTGTTCGTTTACAAAGCGTTTTTTATCATTTTTCCACCAGGGGTGATACCACTCGTAAAGTGAATAATAAAGCCCCATTTTCAGCCCTGCATTTTTTACAGATTTTGAGAGTTCTCCAACCAAATCTTTTTTTGCTCCGACTTCTGCACTATTCCATGGAAAACCCCTGTCGTTTGCTTCTTTGCTTGGCCATAAAGCAAACCCATCATGATGTTTTGAGGTAAGAACAATGTATTTTGCCCCGGATTCTTTAAACAGCTTAGCCCAATTATCGGGTTCAAATAAATCAGCCTTGAACATTTTGGCAAAATCGTAATAGGTAAAATTTTTGCCATAAGTTCTTTCATGAAATTTTACCACTTCATCTCCTTTGTATTTTCCATTACCAAAAAGGGTTTTGTTTTCTAACCAATACTGATACCATTCTGA
>JAOZNO010000157.1:0-5481 GCA_029933755.1 Bacteroidales bacterium
TCAATTGTATTTTGACTAACTAATGGTCGTACACCGTCATGTATTGCAATCAAATTCTGCGATAATTTTACAGTCTCAAGTCCATTTTTTACTGATTCAAACCGTGTTTTCCCACCATGTACAATCCTGTGTTTAATTTTAAAATTGTATTTTTCACATAAGGAATACCAGAAATCAAGTTGTTGTTCCGGCAATACCAGAATAATTTCAATATCTTCCTGATATTTATAAAAGGCTATAATGCTATGCATTAAAATGGGTTTTCCATTCAATTCAATAAATTGTTTAGGAATTTCGCTTTTAAACCGGTTGCCTGAACCACCCGCTACTATGATAACTGTATTCATTTATATTTTTAATACCTCTGGTTTAAATATTCTTATGAGCCTATAATTATATTTATGTGTTAATCTACAGGTAATTAGTAATTAGATATTGGTAATTAAATAGACGTCAATTATTATCAATTGCTAATGGTTAGTACAATTACTTGCTAGATTACTAAAAAAATAATTCTAAAACTTTTTCTTCTGATAGTTTATTTAAAACTCCTTTAAATTGTTTAGTTTTAAGAGCATTCTTAATTTCTGTTTTTCTATGTTGTATTCCCAAAAGAGTACCTTTAAAAATACGGATATCTTTTTCAGTAAAAAAGTTTCCAATAAATTCAATATTTGAAATTAGTCCTTTTTTTATAAAAAGGCTTATGGATACTTTGTTATTATTAATCTCTAATTCTTTTTTAAATAAATAATTAGGTGAGTATCCAAAATTCCATTCCCAAGTTCTGTATTTTTCAGTAGCAAGTTGTTTAATTGATTTTAACTCTTGCGTTGTTAATTGATATTCTACAGCATTATTATATTTTTTTAGGATAAAATTAAACAAATTGTTACGAAACTGATTTTTACTTAAATCGTTGCTTAAATAATGAACAATATTTGTAACCCTGCTTCTTTTCGACTGAACCGATTTATCTTCAAATTTACTTGAGTCAGGCTTTATTGCATCGTTTAGCTTATTTAGTTCTGATGAAAATAAAAGTGTTCCATGATGAATAAGTTTATTTTTTAATACATGTTCTGCATTTCCTGAGACTTTTTTTCCATCAATTAACAAATCATTGTTCTTATTTCTTGTAGCATCAACGGGTAATGATTGAAGGTAAGCTAAAATATCATCAGTATATTTCTTAAAATCAATAATTTTGCCTTGTTCAGCATGCATTATCCACGAATAGTTTATGTTGCCCAAGTCATGATAAACAGTTCCACCACCTGAAAGTCTGCGTACAACTTTTAGCTTGTTTTTTTCAACATAATCAAGATTAATTTCTGATAAGGAATTTTGGTGTTTACCAATAATAATTGATGGTGCATTTATATAGAGCATGAAAACATCATGTTCCGCATTTTTTAACAAATACTCTTCAGTTGCCAAATTCAGACAAGGATCATCAAAACTACTGTTGATGCATAACAGCTTTCTCATAATACATCAAGTTCTTTTTGAATGTTTTTTCTTGCTTGCACTTCAAGCCTGTTAACGAATTCGTCTGTTTTATAAATTCGTTCAGTTTCCAAAAAATGCTTTAGGGCTTTTTTTCTTCCTTTTCGATATAATATATTAGGATAAATACGATACTCTTTCCTTATTTTCACAGTATATTTTAAATAATTGTCCCAATCTTTTCCCAGAATAGCCATATCAAAATCAAGGAAATAGGCTAAATCAGTATCATTATTTTCAATTTTATGATATTTGGTTGCAACAATATAATCATAAACTAATTTATTTTTTTCAGTTTGAATGTTTAATCCCACTAGTGGGTTTAATTCCCCGATGCTTGCATCGAACAAAAGAAATTCTATCCTATTCATACCTCGTGAGCTTGCTCCGAGATTATTGATTTCTTGTAATCTTATTTTAGCTAATTCAGCACTTTTTTCTTCATTATTTTTTTTCTTCACATTATAAATAATATCATGATAAAATATGGCAAACAAAATAACATCCTTTTCTATAAGTTGATGCTCAAATTTATAGTATAACTTCAATAATTCTGATATATGTGATAAATTATGATAATATCGATTTTTAGAACTATATTTCAATTCAAGTTCATTCCAATTTGAGTTTATTAGCTCAATATTATTAGTGTATTTGTTAAAAAGGCTTTTGAATTCTTTTTCTAAATTTTGCATAAAATATTATGTGGCGTGCATTACAATAGTAATATATAGCTATACAACAATTTAGCAGTTTAACAATGGTTTTATTTCACTTTTTCAATACTAATAATGATGTTTTTTATAACAAGGTCATCACGAATTTGTTGTATTTTAAGTAACCATTCCTGAAAGTTATTCGATTTTATTACTCTTGGTAATGTGTAATTTTCTTTATCCAATTCAAGCAATATTTCAATAGCACTATTATCTTTTAAAATAGGTTTGTTAAGTGGTTTTTTCGAAAAGATAACATATAATCTGTTTATATCTTTTTCAGAACTACTATATAATTCGTAGGTATCTTCTGCAAAAAAGTCATCTTCTTCAAAATAGTTAAATTCCGGTTTATCAGAAAACAGGAGGTATTCTTTATCTGCAACAATTGGCATTGCTTCCTCTAAACCCTTTGGCATTTTTGTATACGGAAGCAGGCAATGTGCATTATCAGTATCGTCTAAGTATACGGTAAGAAAACCATTTACTGGCGAACGGAAATATAAAAATAGGTCATCGCCTTCGTAAAAGTCCGTAATGGGTTTTATAATTTTTGTTGTATTTAATGGAAAGGTTTCAAGTTCTATTTTTGTGTCCTTTAGTTCTTTGGTGTGTAATTCAACTTTACATTCAATGTAGGTAATCGTTTTTTTCTTTAATCCGGCTACTTTTTCTTTCTTTTTAATCTCTTTAAAGTCGGTTTTCACAACTTGAACAATTTCTCCTTTAACTGCTGTGCTACCTATCATTTTAAAGGTAGTATTGGTTTCTACTTTCTCACCGGTTTTTTTATTCTCTACATAAACCGTATTTCCCTGAATAACCAATACACCATAAGCATTTTCCAATGCATTAATTTTAGCAATCTGTAAAGCACGTTCTTTAGTCGCATTCAACGATTCTACATCAGGATACCATTGCACCAATGATTTTCCTTTTACTTTAATCATTTTATTTTCCTGAGAACTAACTGTAAAATAAACAAAAAATAAAAAAATAAATATAGTTAATTGTTTCATAATCTATTATTTATATTGGTTTAATGTAATATATCCTAAGATATAAAGATAATAGTAAAATCTCACTTTTATAAAACGAAATAGTTTTATCTTTATTTTAAACATAAAAAAAGCTACAAACTCATAATTTAATATGAGCTTGTAGCATTAGAAATTATAAGTCTACTGGTGGGTTAAACTAATTCTTTTACCAAATCAGCAGCTTCCTGTAAAGTAATTGCTGAATGAACTTTTAATCCAGAATCATCAATTAACTGTTTACCTTCTATGGCGTTTGTTCCCTGTAATCGTACAATTACTGGAATTTTTATATCGCCAATTTTTGTATATGCATCAACAACACCTTGTGCAACACGGTCGCATCGTACAATTCCTCCAAAAATATTTAATAAAATTGCCTTTACACTTGGTTCTTTTAAAATAATTCGGAATCCGGCTTCAACGGTTTCGGCATTTGCTGTACCACCAACATCAAGGAAATTAGCAGGTTCTCCACCGGAGAGTTTAATAATATCCATAGTGGCCATTGCTAAACCAGCACCATTAACCATACACCCTACATTACCATCTAATTTAATAAAGTTTAGGTTAAATTTCCCAGCTTCTACTTCCGCAGGATCTTCTTCTGACAAATCACGCATGTCAGCAAATTCTTTTTGACGATAAAGTGAGTTATCATCAAGATTAAATTTACAATCAGCAGCCAAAATCAAATTATCAGAAGTTTTAAATACAGGGTTTATTTCAAGCATGGCTGCATCGCTTTCAACGTAAGTAGTATATAAAGCTGATACAAATTTCACCATGTTTTTAAAAGCCAAACCACTTAAACCCAGGTTAAAAGCAATTTTTCTGGCCTGATAGCCCATTAAGCCATGGCCGGGCTCAACTTCTTCATTAAAAATTAAATGAGGTGTTTCAGCAGCCACTTTTTCAATATCCATACCACCTTCCGGAGAATACATAATGACGTTTTTTCCAGTAGCACGGTTTAATAGTACACTCATGTAATACTCAGCAACATCAATTTCTCCATTTTCATTTGGGTAATAAATACTTTGTTCAACCAGTATTTTGTGTACTTCTTTTCCTACAGGGCCTGTTTGATGTGTAACAAGAGTCATTCCCAGTATTTGTTTTGCAAATACTTCCACTTCATTAAGCGATTTGGCAATTTTAACACCACCACCTTTACCACGTCCTCCTGCATGTATTTGTGCTTTAACAGCAAAACTATCTACTCCAACTTCTTTTTTTATCTGACGAGCTGCTTGTAGAGCTGCTGCCGGAGTATCTGCAATTATTCCTAATGGTACTGGAACACCATATTTACTTAAAATATATTTTCCTTGATATTCGTGTAAGTTCATTGTCTTATATTTAGATTATTATATATTTTAAAAGTATAAAATTAATGTAATTTTTTTTTAATGCCAACATTTATTGTTTATTTTATAATGATAATATAATTTCGCAACTATGAGAAAATTAAGGAATAGTGAACTTAACAGAAAGAATATTAGCGAATTTAAGAGTTCTGAAAAGCTACCTTTTGTAGTTGTGTTAGATAACATTCGTAGTCTTAATAATATTGGTTCTGTTTTTAGAACATCAGATGCATTTTTAATTGATCATATTTATTTATGCGGAATAACTGCCAGTCCACCAAATAAAGAAATACATAAAACTGCCCTTGGAGCTACAGACTCAGTTGATTGGTCATATATGGAATCAACAAAAGAGGCTGTTGAAGAGCTAAAAAAGGAAGGATATCATATTGTTTCTATTGAGCAGGTTGAGCAAAGTGTTTCCTTGTTAGATTTTAAAATTGAGGCAAATAAAAAATATGCTTTTATTTTTGGCCACGAAGTAAAAGGCGTACAACAGGAAATTGTTGATTTATCAGATACCTGTGTAGAAATACCGCAATATGGAACCAAACACTCTTTAAATATATCGGTTTCAGCCGGTGTGGTGCTGTGGGAAATGTTTAGGAAGTTTGGAGAACTTATATGAAAAATGTAAAAAGCTTATGGAAAGTAAAAAAATAGCAATATTTCAAAAAAAAGAAATTAGAAAAATCATACATAATAATGAATGGTGGTTTGTTATAAATGATATTATTGTTGCACTAACCGACTCAAAAGACCCTGCACAATACTTTAAAAGAATGAAATCAAGGGATAATGAATTAAAACAACTAATTGATAAAGGAGGGGTACAATTTGTACCACCCA
>JAOZNO010000157.1:5491-7601 GCA_029933755.1 Bacteroidales bacterium
CTTTCTAAAGGGTGGGGGCAAATTGCCACCCCCCTTTCAATTGAGACAGCGGGGGGTATTCAAAAAATAAATTGTGCAAATACCGAAGGTCTTTTTCGCCTTATTCAATCAATTCCATCAAAAAAAGCGGAACCTTTTAAACTATGGTTGGCTAAAGTAGGTTACGAGAGAGTACAGGAAATTGAAGATCCAGAACTTGCAACAAAACGAACAAGAGCTTTATATCAGGCAAAGGGATATAGTGCTGATTGGATTGAAAAACGAATACGTGGTATTGCAATTCGCGAGGAGCTTACTGACGAATGGAAGAACAGAGGTGCTAAAGAACAAATTGAATATGCAATTTTAACAGCCGAAATTAGCAAAGCAACTTTTGGAATGACACCAAGCGAATACAAAGAATTTAAAAACTTAAAACGGGAAAATTTAAGAGATCACATGACCGACCTTGAGTTAATATTTTCAATGCTTGGTGAAAGAGCAACAACTGAAATAACCCAAACAAGTAACTCTCAGGGGTTTAGTAAATTAAAAAGAGATGCAAAAGACGGTGGTAAAATTGCAGGAGATGCAAAAAAAGCACTTGAAAAAAAGACTGCTAAAAAAGTAAGTATTGATAAAAATTATCTTGAAAAACCGGAAAATAAAAAAAGTTTAGAATAAATTCAAACTATACTATTGGAACATAGAAAGTTCTAGTAATATTGAAAACCTTGCATGTCATACGTTAATGTTTTTATTACCAGTCAACTGCTTTTCTTCTTATCGGCATAGTCATGCATCTGGCACCACCACCACCTCTTGCAAGTTCTGCTCCTTCAATGCTGATTACATATTTTTGATAATCATTCATGCAGATCTTCCCTTTAATGATATCTTTTGCTTTTAATATTTCAAAGCCAACTTTACTTAACTCATTCATGGTGTTTACATTACGTCCATAACCAATAAGCTTACCTGGGGCAAATGCAAAAAAGTTTGCACCACTGTGCCATTGTTCTCTTTCCTGTACCCATTCATCTGTACCACCACAAAGTATTGGCTCAACATTCATCCCTAATGAGGCTAGTGCAGTTGGTATATTTTGTACATTCTGAATTGATTCTACTTCTCCATTATTAATTTTAATATGGATGGTTTGATATTTATTTTGCTTTAAGATTATTGGTTCATATACCATGCATTTATCTTTATCAAGCAAAGTAAATACCATATCTAAATGTATAAATGATTCAGGATGTGAAGGAAGCTCCTGTACGATAATGTTTTTTTGTAATTTCCTTTTTTTTAGCTCATTAACAATAAAGTCAACACCTTGTGTACTTGTTCTGGCACCAACGCCTATTAACAAAATATCATCACGGGCTATTAATACATCACCTCCTTCAATCGTTAATTCAGGGTGACAATCATAGCAATTTTCAGGGTTTACTATTTCAGCAATAAAATTTGGATGGTATTCAAAAATAGATTCCATTATCAAAGCCTCTCTTTTCCGAACTCTATTTGCCATTCGTCCTATAAGAACCTTATCTCGTATAGTTATTGAAGCATCACGGGTAAAAAAGAAATTATGCAGTGGTTGTAAGGAGTATTTATCTTTTTGCAGATATTTTGTCAGGTTATCTTTTTTCATTACTACACCTTCCATCAGCTGTTTTGCTAATTCAATATTTGAAAAAGAAAGTAGGTAATCTCTAATATCAATAGCATTTTCATTCGTGCAGATCTTGTTTACAATATCTGTTTTTACTTTATCAATTGCCAAAACATCCTCTAACAGGCTTTTAACTTCAAAGGTTTGCGTAATTTTTTCAAGAACTCCTTTAAGTTGGGCGTACTCATTTGAGGCAACAGTTAAATTCAAAATATCACTATAAAGAGCCCTTTCTGCAGTTTCGGGGGTCATGTTTTGTAGCTCAGATCCAGGTGTGTGAAGAATAACTGCTTCTAATTCACCAATTTCTGAATTAACATTTACCTGAATTTTATTGTTCATTTGTTTTAAGTTTTATTTAATCACTAAAAGGTGAATAGATTTTCAGAAAGAGCTTTGGTAAGAGAATTACTATCTAAATAATAGGTTAGTGGATAAGAACTATGCTAACCT
>JAOZNO010000969.1 GCA_029933755.1 Bacteroidales bacterium
TTGTGAGATCTTGAAAATCAGGGAGTTTCCTTTTGTAAATGACTGTTTTTAAGATGAACATAACGCAGCTATGGGCATTTTCTAAGAGTCACTAAATAGATAGTCAGATGGTAATGACTTGTAGCGTTTCTGGAAACATTTAGAGAAATACGAAGGACTACTAAAACCTGATTCATAGGCAATTTCAGAAATGTTACCTTGTGAACTTTTTAAACGGCTCAAACTCATTTTTAAGCGGTATTCCTTAATGAAATCATTTGGTGAAAGCCCTGTTGTGGAGATGGTTTTTCGATACATCTGAGATTTACTCAAGCCCATTTTTGAATTGAAAAGTTTTACTGTAAAATCAGGGTCATTCCAATAAGTTTTTGTAACCACATATAATTGCCTTAAAAATTCTTCTTCATCAGATTTTAAAATTTTTATTAATTCATGTTCGTTTAATTGCTTTAAATCATTGTTATTAAGATAATCGCTTAAGGTCGATGATATATATATGTGCCCATTTTTTGCAGTTTTACATAAACGCTTGGCCTGTTGAATGGTTTCACCAAAAAAGCTTTTGTTTTTTGTAACCGGTACACCTGCACTAAGCCCAATTTGAACTGACAACTTCATTTCCGGTGTAGTCATAATTGACTGTAATTCAGATTGTATTTCCAAAGTACAGCTAACTGCTTTTGAAACTGAGCTGAAGGAAACTAAAAAGCCTTCCTTAACATGTTCAACCAAACTTCCCTTAAACTCACTAAGCTTCTTTTGGATTATTTCATTATAGTTTTGCTTGAGGGTTTCTGAAATATTATGGTTTTTACAGTATTGTATTAATTCTGAATCTTCAGTTTCAATGGCCATAATTATACGAAAGGCAGGGTCATTTAAAATAAGTAAACCTGATTTATCAACACTTTTATCAGGTTCAGGATCCTGAATTCGGCCTAAAAAAGATTCTACAATATTTTTTTCTACCTCAATTATTTGATGAGGAACAAGTCCATGAGCATGATCGTGCATTCTCTTAACTGAGTTTTCGTTTGCAGCTTCAATCAAACAAAAAGCGGTTCCTCGCTCTTCATCAAACCAATAGGTTAATCCTTTGCAGCCGTATTGCTCTTGTATTCGTAGGTCGTTTTGATGTGCCTGGGCTACATCTTTAGCTGTTGCGCCACTTAAATCATGGCGATCCATATAAATTGGCATCGTTTTGTATGTTTTTAATTATGCTTTAAATATATTAGAAAATATCAAATTGAAACGATACTTTAATTGACTCTGTATTGAATGAGCAAAATATAATAACCCAATTGTTAGAAACCGGGCTAATCTCTTCAATATTTTAAGCCAATGTAATCTGGAATATATTTAGAAAGAATGTTTGAATTCCAATTCAATTTGTATCTTCGTTGGTTCAATTATACAATCACGGAAAGTCATTTTTTAATAAATTTTGAAGATGAAAAATACTATTCAAATAACATATGCAAAAACTGCTTTTGGTGAGCTTATTTTAGGTTCGTTTAATAATGAATTGTGTCTTTGTGATTGGCGTTATCGTAAAATGAGGGATTCAATTGATAAGCGTATAAAAACCTATCTCAATGCTGATTTTGTTGAAGAGAATTCGGAGATAAATGTACAAACCCAACTACAATTAAACCAATATTTTAATTGTGAGAGAACTGAATTTGACATTCCTCTTTTATTCGCAGGAAGTGACTTCCAAAAAGCTGTCTGGCATGCTTTACTTAAAATTCCTTATGGCAAAACGGATACTTATCTGGGCTTATCAAAAAGAATAGAGAATGCAAAAGCTGTAAGGGCGGTTGCTTCAGCAAATGGCGCAAATGCCATTTCTATTATTGTTCCTTGTCATAGAATTATAGGAAGTAATGGTGAGCTGGTTGGTTATGCTGGTGGTTTACCAGCCAAAAAGAAAG
>JAOZNO010000158.1 GCA_029933755.1 Bacteroidales bacterium
GATAAGTCAGAAACCAAAGTGGTTGGAACCGCTTTTAACTTAAAAGCTATAGCTAATAATGAAACTGAAAGCATTGTTGTTACCGAAGGTATAGTAGAGTTTTCGGGAAAAACAGAATCAACAAAAAAAGCAGTTCTTATAGAAAAAGGGGGAAAGGCAACACTTAATTCAGAATTAAAAAAAGAAAAAAATACTAATCCTAACTTCATGGCCTGGAAAACTGGTGTATTTGTATTTGATAATCAGAACTTAGTAGAATCCTTACAGGAATTGTCTGAATTTTATCACGTAAAATTTAAAATCCAGGATACGGTTTTAACATCCTACACCCTTAATGGCCGCTATGAAAAGCTTAGTATTAGTGAACTAGTTGAGATTTTAGAAATGACTTTAAATGTTAAACTTGAAAAGAAGGAAGAAACTTATTGGCTAAAAAATTAAACAATGCAAATGGCAGTGAAAATTTTAAGCCAAATTCGCTTTAAGCATCTATTGCTACTATTACTAATATTATATGTGATAGGGAATCAATCGCTTGCACAAAAGTTGTTGTCACGAAGAATTAATGTATCGTTTAAAGATAAAAGCATTGAAGAGCTAGTTAAATATCTTCAAAATTATGAAGGTATTGGTTTTTCCTACAGTAGAAATTTAATTCAGCTAGATAAAAAAGTAAGTGGGCACTTTAAAAACACAGAACTAAAAACGGTTTTGGATGAAATTTTTAAACAATCATCGGTAATGTATAGATACAAAGCGGGAATAATTATTTTATTGCCAAAACCACAAAATTTAGATAATTTAATAATTACCGGAACCATAAAAACAATCGACGAAGGACTGCCAGTTGAATACGTAGGGGTACAACTATCCTCATCAGGAAAAGGAACAATAACTGATATAAACGGAAAATTTAGCATGATTATTAAAAAGGAGGACTTTAATGACTCTCTGACAATTTCCTCTCTTGGGTATAAAAGAGCTTCTTTTTTGGCATCAAGCTTTACAAAAAATGCTGAGCATGTGGTGTATTTAAAAAGACGAATAATTAAGCTGGAAGAATTGCAGGTTAAAGCCAGCGATTATAAAATATACAAACTTGGGAATAAAAGTAAAATTTCATTCGGTTCTATTTATGTTGATACCCAAGGGCAACAAACGGCTCTATTTATTGAAAACAAAAAGCAAAAGGCAGGAATTATTAGTTCGGTAAGCTTCTATTTATCACGTAAGGGAAATGTAAATTCGCCTTTTAGGCTTAGGATTTATAAACGTAAGGAATTAAGTTCGATACCCGGAGAAAATTTGTTAAATGAAGTAATTATAGCAAAACCAAATATTAAGGGAGCTTGGTTTAAAATTGATTTATCTCAGTTTCATATTGAGCTGCCTAGGAATGGTTTTTATGTTGCGATTGAAGGAATTTACCCTGTTGATTACTTAAAGGAAAATGCTGGCTTTCATGACGTTTCCGACAAGGAGAAAGGTTCCATACCCAATTCAATTTCCTACGGTCAGCGATTAGGATATAGTAAAAAAAAGGGTGAAAACACATGGCATTATTCTTTGGCTCATACATGGTTTCAACTAAAAGAACAAAATTTTAATGTAATGATTTCAGCAGAAATTCAAACAAGAAAATGATTAACAAGATGGATTTAAAAATTAAAATATCAATCTTTTTAGTATTTGCATTGCTGCTTTTGCAGCCAATATCTATAATTGCTCAATGTAATGATTCACTCGTTAATAAAGCAATAAGTAACAGTGGTATGGATGCTTTATTTATTCGTGAATTTAAAATAAAACAGGGCGACAAAAAAAAGAAGAGAAAACAGAAAAGAGTAATTTCTGTAGCAAAATATAATGTGCGTTTGCACGAAGGAATTTTATATCGTTTTAACATTGAAAATGATGTGCAAAGTCAAAGCAAAGTAATTCTACAATTACGTAATGGGGGTTTAATACATGCAAGTACTTACAGTTCAGAGAAACAAACCAATACTAAAAGCTTCGACTATTTATGCCCGAATGGGGGTCAATATCAAGTACTTCTATCATTTTTAGATGGGAACAAAGCTTGTGCTGTGGGAGTAATGTCGGTTGTAATAAATGACTCAACTGTTACAGCTAGTCTGACTGATTCTGTTAAAATTGACAATATCCTTTATGCAGGTATTGATAATTATGTCGATATCGCTTCATCAAGCAATCCAAATGGTAGTTTAAAAGTATTAATTAGTAGTGGAACTATTGAGGAGGAAAGTGGTTTATACCGAATTTTTGTTAAAGAAGAAGGGATGGTAACAGTGGATATTACAGCACTTGACAGTTTAGGACAAATTACAGAAACCTTTAAAACTAAATTTAAAGTGCAAAATGGAAGTATGCCAAGAGTAGAATTTATGGGCAGTACAGGAGGCATCGTTAATAAAGGTGAAATTCTAAGTTCATTTTCTTATCTTACTATAAATAATTTTAAGTGGGGCAATTCTTATCGAATAAAAATGTTTACGGTGACCAAAACAATTTCATCTGCAGGCATTTCCGTAATAAATACGAATACTGTATCTACAAGGCAAAAAGCAATTATTAAAAACTTAGAAAGTGGTGAAACTTTTTATATTAAGGATATTATTGTTGAAGATAAAAACGGACAGGTTTATAATCTTCCGCCTCTGGGGTTTATAATTTCAGATTATTAAATAGTGTTTGACCGAAAACTCCAATTTCGTCGTTATGCTCATCTTAAAATCCAGTCACTTACATGAGTAAACTCCTGATTTTTAAGATTTCACAAGCCTAGAACTTGGAGCTTTCCATTCAAACACTTCATTTCCGTTCAGGCACTAAATAGTGAGTCTGTTCCGAAAAGTGTCGGTGTGAATATTCACACAAAAAGCTATAAGCTTATTGTCTTGTATTCAGTTAATTAACAAATTCACGCCGACACTAAAATACATATTTTAGAGTTTTTTAGATTTTTCGGAGTAGACTCAATAGTTAAATCAATACTCATTTTTTTGTAGTCTTTCAATTTGTCTCTAGCAAAAAAGATAAACAAATTAATAATTATTAAATATTTAGCTATGAAAAATCGAATTGTAATTTTATTGATATTTTTAGTATTTAACCTTAATTCTAATTCTCAAAATACTAACAAAATACTAATAGTTGAAGGAAAAAGTAAAATTAGTACTCAGCCCGAATTAGCAATATTTCGCATTAATTTTGAATCAACAAATTTAGAATATGAAAAATGTATTGAAAATGCACTAAATAAAATTAAAGAAACGAAACTTCTTCTTTCAAAAAATGGAATTAAAGAAAATGAATTGAAGACCTTTAGCTTTTCTGTCAGCAAAAATTTTAAGTACAACCCTCAATCAAAAGAAAATATATTTATAGCTTATAAAGCTAGTATTCCACTAGTTTTGAAAATGAGTATCAATGATTCAAAAATTGATAGGGTATTTGAAATAGTTAATAAGAAATTTAAAACAAACTATTCTATAAATTTTGAGTTATCGGGAAGTCAAATTGATAGTCTTCGAAATGAAGTAATAAAACTTGCTATTATTGACGCAAAAGCAAAAACAAAGGCAATTTGTAAAGAAACAAATATTAAAACCATTGAAATACATAAAATACAATATGGCGACCCAATGGTTCTATCAAACTTTGCTCAGCCCACTTATGAGTTGCTAAATAAAGGAGTTGGGTACAGGGTTTTGTTACGAGGAACGAGAAGTATTAACTCAATAAGAAATGTGCTTAGTCCACCAGATATTGAATTAAAAACAAATATTGTTATTGCATGGATTATAGAGAATTAAAATACTATAATAACCGCCTTAAATAAATGCGGGAAGTTTATACCCGTCTGACCGCTTAAGCGGTCGGACGGATATGTTCCGCAAATAAATATGTCGTTTATTATTTATATTAGTATCTCAACCTATATAATAATACTGCCAGGAGTTAAATAAATGATTATTAGATTTTTTGCCGTCTTTCCACTTGCCTCTAACAGTGACAGTTACGATTCATTTTGTTAATTAATATTGAAAAGTTATGAAAAATAAATTATTCATTTTATTGATTTATGCTTTGACAATGGTTCAAAGCATAAGTGCGCAAACTACCATTACAGGTACAGTTATCAATCAAAGTGGTGAAGCTGTTCCGGGTGCAAATGTTCGGGCAAAAGGCTTTACAGATGTAGGAACAATTACTGATTTAGATGGTGTATATTCACTAGCCGTACCAAGTGAAGCAACTCATTTGATTTTTTCATTTGTTGGAATGAAAACTAAGGAAATTGAAATTGCTAATCAAACTGTTATTAATGTCTCTCTTGAGACCGAAGATGTAGGTATTGATGAAGTTGTTGTAACAGCACTTGGTATTACAAGAAAACGGATGTCAGTAGGCTATGCCGTACAAACGATACAAGGAGAGGGAATTACAAAAATCAAAAAAAGTCCAAAAACATGGAAAAGATCAAATAAATCAGTTAATGCAGTTCGCCTAACGATTGGTGATGATGAAAATGATACAATCCCTTTAGTGGGAACCGAAATGCAAGTTACGGTAGATGGATTTAGAGCAAGAGTATTGCTTAACTATTATTTTTATAGTGAAACCAGCAACTATGAAGGAACTTTTAAAATCCGACTTCCAATGGGTGCATCGCCTTATTATTTTGCTTTTGGCCCAACTATTTTTATTAACAAAGACAATTCTTCAATTAGTTATAAAAACTATTATAATGATAAAGAGGTATATGTAAATAATGAACGAATAAAAGAAACAAAACTTGATAGCTGGAAACAACCTAAAGAAGCCAAAGTTGTTCCTAAAGAAAAAGCTGCATTTGCGTATACTGAAACTGTAAGAGGACAAATTGATCCACTATTAGCAGAATGGGGAGGAGCCGATGTGTTTAACTGTCGTGTTTTTCCAATTCAGGCAAATCAAATGCACCGTGTTGTTATTGGTTACGATGTTGACTTAACTAATATTGGAACCGATAAAGTTTTTAATCTGAATATTCCAAAAACTGAATCAAACACAATTATAGGTATTGATGTGGCAGACTTGCATGGTAACAAGACTCTTTTTTCATATTCTAAAAACCTAAAACATACAAATCATAGAACTAGTTTGCATCTTGAAAATCCAGAAATGGAGGAATTATTAATCAGATATAAAAATACGGAAGCTATATTATTAACCGATATGAGCGAAGATTATTTTGCAAGCTCGTTCATTGTGAATCTTCCGCAAAAAGCAGCTAAAGCTTTTTCTACAGATGCCATTTTTGTTCTTGATATTTCGGCAAGTTCAAACCCCGATAAATTTAATGTTTGGTTAAAACTTTTAAAGTCTGTTTTAGAAAACAATAAAACGACTATTAAGCATTTTAATATTTTATTTTTCAACATTGAAACATCCTGGTATTCTGACGTTTATCTTAAAAATAATTCAAAAAACATTAATAGTTTAATGAATTATTGCGATAAACTATCCTTAGAGGGTGCAACAGATATTGGGGCAGCAATTAGTGAAGTTTGTAATCCAAATTGGAAACAAAAAAAGCATAAAAAAAACATTTTCTTATTGTCTGATGGCTCGGTTACATGGGGAAAAGATGAATTATATTCTATAAGTTCAATAGTGGATAAGAACAATAGAATATATGTTTATAATACGGGTATTTCAGGTACAGACATGAACCTTTTGGAACATCTTTCAAGAGAATCCGGTGGGGCTTTGTTTTCGGTAACTGGCGAAGATGAAATAAAAGCTGCAAGTACTGCATTTAATTATAATCCATGGGAAATATCATCAATTGAGTTTGGAAAATGTTCTGACATTCTTATTCAAGGCAGACCAAAATATCTTTATTCAGGACAAAAATTGGTAATTAGTGGTCGAGGAATTCCTGGCAAAAGAGCTAAACTTTCAATTTCTACCAAAAATGAAAAGCAGATAAAAAAATTGGAATATACTTTTACATATCCATTGGTTTCTAATTTAACAAAAAGAGTATATGGACAATTAGCGGTTAATCAAATAGAAAACTTTGATTTTATAACCAAAAAATTATCTGAAGCTTATGCCGTAGCATATAAAGTTCCCGGTAAAACCTGTTCAATGTTAATGCTTGAAAACGAGGAAGATTATAAAAGGTACAATATTAATTTAAAAGAAAATTTAAGAATTATTGAAGATAATATGGTAAATATAATTGTACGCAATGCAATTAATAAACTTACAGAATCAGAAGGACTTGAAAAAGATAAATTCTTGAACCAACTTTCCAAATTAAGCAATACGATTGATGTTAGTTTTGAGTTATCTGAAACAATAAAGGCCTTAATAGATAATACTCCTGCTGAAGATTTCAGAATAGAACCTGAGCAAATTATTTGTAGAAATCACTTTAAATCAGAATTCTCAGATGATGTAAAAAAACAGCTTAAAGAAGAAAACCCTAAATATTATTATATCGAAAAAGAGGCAGATACATTAGAGCAAAAATTTGGGAAATATGATGCTTTAAAGATGTTAAGTACAATTGTAGAAAGAAACTCAGGAAATGCTAAACTGCTTAGAGATGTTGCATATTCTGCAATGCGATTGGGTTTAAGCGAGCATGCTTTTTATTTATTTAAAAAAGTTACAGAAAAAATGCCGAATCAACCTCACTCTTATCAGGCAATTGCACAAATTCTTACTGAAATGCAAAATTATGATTTAGCTTTAATTTATTATGAACTTGCCTATTCTGCAAAATGGAATCAAAGATTTGGAAGTTTCAACGAAATAATTGGTTTAGATTATTTAAGGTTTTTAAGATTGGTTAAAAATTCGAAAAAAAGCATAAGCAATACTAAGTTTGTGAAAGATAGATTAAAAGAGTTAGAAGCAATGTATAAAGCCAAAGCTGAAAAAATCAATCTAATGATTACAATAAACTGGAATACAGATAATTCTGACATAGACCTACATGTTATTGAACCTTCAGGTGAAGAATGTTTTTATAGTCATTCAACAACAAAAAGTGGAGGAAGTATTTCAAGAGATGTAACAGGTGGTTTTGGACCGGAAATGTATACTAATCCAGCCAAAATAAATGGAAACTATAAAATTAAAGCTAAATATTTTTCAGATAATTCAAATAGGGCATCTACAAGAACTCAGGTTTATATTGTAATATATGAGGATTGGGGCAAAGCAAATGAAAAGATTACAAGAAAAGTAATTTCTCTTAAAGATAAACAACAAATGCATGATATAATGGAACTAAACGTAGATTAATATTTTAATTAAAGTAATTGGTAATTTAAAAAATATCTAATTACCAATTACTAGCCTGCAAAATTCATGCGGTTTTTTGGATTTATATACGACTATCGAAGCCTGCCGACATAGTTCTCTATTTCAAAGGCTTGGATAGGAAGTAGATGGATTCAAAAAAACGCACTTGTAAAAAAAGACAAAAATAAAGTTTTTTTTGCATAAACACTTTAAAGACTTATTATCAATCTGATACAACAGTTTTGTCATTTTTTATGAATAA
>JAOZNO010000970.1 GCA_029933755.1 Bacteroidales bacterium
CGCTAATAAACATCAAGATTCGACTGAGATACCTCGTCAGCTTGCTGCGAGGAGTTTCATTTAAAAAATAATTTTTGTCTTGGATAATATAGGAATAAAAATAAATGCTGGAATTTTAGGCCTCGCTATTGGTGATGCCCTTGGTGTGCCTGTTGAATTTAAAAACCGTTCTTATTTGAAAGCAAACCCTGTAATCGATATGATAGGATATGGAACTTACGGTCAGCCTGCAGGAACCTGGTCAGATGATAGTTCTTTAACATTTTGTTTAATGCAAAGCATGTTAAATGGTTATAATCCTACACATATTGCAAAATTATTTCTCAGGTGGAAAAATGATGCTTATTGGACTGCTCATGATGAATGCTTTGATATTGGCATTACCACAGCAGATGCAATTAATCTATTCAGTAAAACAAAAAATCCAAAAACAAGTGGCAATATAGGCGAAAACTCTAATGGCAATGGTTCTTTAATGCGCATACTACCTTTGGCTTTTTATACGATAAATATGCATGTTGCAGAACGATTTCAGATAATTAATGAAGTCTCTTCCATTACCCATGCACACATTCGATCTGTTTTGGCTTGCTATTATTATATTGAATTTGCTATTGCTTTAATAAATGGCAAAAATAAATTTGATGCATACAAAATAGCCAATAAAAAGCTACAAGAAATATCGGAAACAAATGCTACTTATAAAAAAGAAAAAGTACACTTTTATCATATTTTGGCGGGCGATATCAATAAACTTCCGGAAGATGAAATAGAATCATCAGGTTATGTTATACATAGCCTTGAAGCATCAATGTGGTGTTTGTTAAATAGTAATAGTTATAAAGAAACTGTACTAAAAGCGGTTAATTTGGGTTCGGATACTGATACTACAGCTGCAATTGTAGGTGGTTTAGCTGGCTTACTTTATGGATATAAAAACATACCGACTATGTGGATTGAAAAACTAGCACGAAAGGAGGATATATTGCATTTATGTAAAGCTTATGATCACAGTATCCAGTAGTGACACAATAATTTTGTATCTTTGTGAAAACAATAAGATTAATAATGTAATGGGAAAAGTTGTTAAAAATATTAAATCTGGACAAATCTTATTAAATCGGTATAGACAACTGCCTGAAAATATGCAAATTCAAGTTTTTGATTTAACAGAGCGTCTGTTTCAATACTATATAGGAGAAAATGAAATTTATATTGAAGATGCTCAAAATTATTCAACTTTTGAGAAATGGAATTCTACACTTCAAAAACTGGATGGACGAAACGATAAAGAGTATCTACCTGAATTCGATATGACTCTAATAGATTATCGCAAAATAATTTGGGATATGGAACAATCTGAAAATTTGTCCTTTGAAGATGGGAAAAAAGAAATAAACCTATGTCTAGAGAAATTATTATAAAAAAAGAGTTTCCAAAAATGGTAGAGGAAACAGCCTTATTTATTTTAGAAAATTCTCCACAAAATGCAAAACAATTTATTGAAGGAATAAATCCAAAACTTGATGAAATTGTAAAAAACCCTTTAATTTATCCAAAAGATCCTAATTTTAATAGTAAAACAGGTTTATATCGCTTTAGTTTATACATGAGAAATTGGAAAATTTTATTTAAAGTAATGTAAAATCTAATTGTCTTTCTAGGAATTGTTCATACATCCCGTCATCCTAAAGAGATTAAAAAGTTAAGAACTACAAAGTACAAATAATACAATTCACATATCTGCAATATGAACCGTATTTCATTTTTTTGAATCTCCTTTTATGATTTATCCAGCTAAATGTTAAAAAAATAAAAAAAAAATATTTTTTTATTGTATTATTAAAAAAAATACTACATTTGCACTCCTTTTTGCTGCGGATGTGGCGTAATTGGTAGCCGCGCTAGACTTAGGATCTAGTGCCGAGAGG
>JAOZNO010000159.1 GCA_029933755.1 Bacteroidales bacterium
AAAGAACGCTAAAAAGTGAATGCAAAGCATTCATAAACTTTGCGAACTTAGCGTCGTTTTTAGCAATATTGTGAATATATACATAATAAACTTTGCGTCCTTTGCGTGAAAATATAGTAACTGTGTCGTTACAAATTATACTTATATATTTTTTATATTCAGTGTTCGATTATTTTGTTTCCGGAGCACTAATTGCGTCAACATACCTGCCTGCCCAATATGGTAATAAATACAAATATGGTGGATATTCTCTTCTGCCATCACTACCTCCATTATTTCTGTAAGCACCGTTGTGCAAACCTAATACACGTTCATCCTGTGGTAATACTTCGGTATAAGTTTGGTTCCTGAAATTTTGTGGGATTTTTATCAAATCTTTTCTTTTGCTATTATCCACTCTCCAATCTATCAAATCTAAAGGAAATTCTCTTAACCACCAGGCTGATTCTTCTATATCTATATTTTTGCCACCGGATAATGCAAAAAGGTAATTCCATAGAGGGTTTTTTTCTGAGCGTTCAAGTTCCCAATGGCTTTTTGCTGCTTCAAAATGTTTCTTTTTTTGTTCATCATCAAATGAATAATTTACAAATGCCGGAATTGTCATAAAATACATCTCATCGTCCGAGTGGTTCCAGCCATCGCTCAACGCTTCTCCCTCAACATAACCTATTACTGAAGCCAAGCGATTGGCATTTTCATCATAACCATATTTTTTAATTAGTTTTTGAGCTTCTTTTTTATATTTTTTATCACCGGTATAATGATATGCTGTTTGCAAAAAGGATAAAATTAATGTGGAGTTTAACCTGCGGTCACCAACATTTATGGGGAAACTATTTACGTAATCAGGATTCCATCTTCCCCATTCAGTAGGCTTTCCATTCCATGTTACCAGATACCAATCGTTATCAATAAGGTGATCCATTTCAATTTTTATTTGATGAATTGCCCTTTCACGCCATTCTTTATCAGGTGCAATTTCAGCAAATAGTGCATATACAAAAAAATGTCCGCATGATTCATCGCTACTGGTTGTCGATTTCCATCTCCAGCGAGCATCTTCCTTATCAGCAATACGCCATATCTTTTTATCTTCGGGCATATTTGGGTTTGTATCACTTGATTGGTATCCATCAATTTCATAAGTCCTTGCCGGGAAACCATCAATCCCGCTAATTTCAGTTAATCGTTCCATTGCTTCAAAAGCCTCGTAAGCATTTTGTTTTGCATCTTCAGATTTTGTTACTGCATAGCGAAATAATTCTCCTGCCAGGTACATTGATGTCCATAAGCCATCGTTATCAGTATCACCTAAAATACTTGTTGAAAGATCGCCAGGAATCTTTAGATGTGTTTCAGAGCTAAAACCATATCTAATATGACGTAAGCGTTGAATTTTTTGAAAATATGCTGCTTTTTCGGCCAAAGTCATTGATACAAAATTAATTTTGCTTAAGCCTTTACTTGTAAGAATGGTAACACTATTATCCAGTCCTTCAGCAATATCAATAACTTCATCATCAACCAACCAGCGTTTTGAAGCATAATAATCATATTTATTATCTTCACGTAGTTTGAACGCACCTTTTGTTGAACCTATCCAAAGTTTGCCTTTAATATTTGTAATCGTTGTTATTTCATTACAAGGTAATTTTTGATTGATTTCTTCTGCTTTAAAAGTTTTCCCATCCAGACTTAAAATTCCATTATTCGTGCCTAAAACTATTTTATTATTGAAGAGCGTCATTGCAGTTAAATTATCAGCTTCAAAAACTTTTGATAATTCTTTTTTAGGACACTTCAGCTGATAAACTGCATCACTGGTAAGAATTAAAAAGCGTTTCCCGTTTTTATCAAAAATCAAATTGAGGGGTTCAAAATTAGCTAAGGTTTTGCTCCATGCTTTTTTGCTATTCTGAAATAGGGCTAATTCACCTTCGCCCGCAACTAGTGTTGTAAAATCATGTGCAACAACAAATTCTGATGGGTTTTTAATTCCATGTTCAATATAGAATTTTCCTGCCCATGAATTACTCAACACAGCTTTATTTGTTAAGTAAACAAATTGTTCTTCGTACTTGTTAATTGCAATAATATTTATATCTGTCAGTGGGCGATAAAGCATGTTTTCAACCAATTGCTCTTTCCAAGTTTGTAAAAGTCCTGTAGAAGACAGAATATTTACTAATTTGTTACGGTCAGTAAGTACTTGTAACAATTCGACATTTTTAAACTTTTCGCTCAATTCAAACTTATCTGCATAATCTTGAATATAAGGCTTGTCAGTATATGTTTGAGCTGTTATAGCTACTGACATAAAGATGACTAGAATGGTAAGTATACTTTTCATTTTTTACTTTTTAATTAATATTTTTATATCCTATAATAATTCTATTATCTTAGTTTTTTTTCTTTAAGAAATTGATGTAATGTAAGAGGTAAATCGGTTTGAATAATATTGGCACCACCTTCAATTAGTGGCGAATATCCAAAATCAACCAATCCAATATACGCTTTTATATCAGGGAAAGCAAGGGCATTTATCCATATTTTTGCGCCACCGTTTTTAATTGTATTAACAACTTCTTTGGTATAAAAATCAGGGTCGATATGTATTACGGGAGGATGATATTTGTTCATAATTATTTTAACATCTTTAAGGGAATGCGCACGTGGCATTATCATTAAAGTTGAATCTAATATTAATACCGAATCTAATATTTCAAAACTACTATCAAAGAAAAGGGCTTGCTTACCAGTCTGTGTTTTATGAACCAGTTCTACCAAATCCTTAATATAAACCTCTTTTATATCAAGATCTATCATTATTTTTCCTTTTGCAAGTTTAAGGGCTTCTTCTGCAAGAGGTATTCTATGAATAAGTGTATCATCTGATGCTTTGTCCAGTTCTAATTTTAAGAGTTCGGCATAGCTGAAGTTTTTTAGCTCACCTTCACTGTTCGTAGTCCGGTCAATAGTGCCATCGTGCATCAGCACTAATTTGCCGTCTTTTGTTGTTCGTATATCTATTTCAATGATATCAACTCCAGTTTCAATTGAATGTTGAATTGCTGCAAGCGAGTTTTCTGGAAACTTCCTGTTTGAAGCTCTGTGTGCAGCTATTAATACTTTTTGCGAAGCAGGATTATGAAATTCTGCTAAAATTTGATTGAGATTCCCTGTACTTGTTACTATTTCACTATTATTACAACTAAAAAAAAGAGATGAAACAAATGTGAAAAATAGTAATAACCTCATGTGACTAATTTAAAAGTTTGCAAAACTATATTGCAAAATTATGATATCAAGGGGTTAATTGCTTCGTGCTTTTTGATTTTTATGCATGATAATTTAACTTTAGACACCCTTACTTGTCGTAGTCTACAATGTTGCTATTATAGATAAATTTACTTTTTTTGTTCACACAGATAGGCGGATACGTGTGAGTTACAAGTTAGTCATTTACTAACTTGTAACTCGAAACCTGTAACTTTTATATAATAAATCTATTTTACGAATAAAGTCTATAATAAGCTGACTTTCTATCTATTAGTTGTAACTTCAGATCTTATTGTTTTTTTGTAAATAATATAGATCCCGGTATTACTTGATTATTTATTTCATCGGATTTATAGAATACTGTAAGAACTTTACTTACACCACTCTGAAAGTATTCAACACGTAAAGCGTGTCTTCCTTTTTTCAAATTGATCAAACTACCAAGTTGTTTTGGCCCATGCTCTCCATCGTTATCAACTACAAGTATGTCATTAATATACAATTTGCTACCATCATTAGAGGATGTTGAAAATTCATATTCTCCATCTTTATCAATTTGAATGAATGATTTATACTGAAGGGCAAAATTATATTCGGGTAATTTTATTTTCTCTAAATTAAATTGAAATACGTTCCCTTGTGCAGAAGATGTTAAACCATCAAAATCAGGTAGTTTTTTAAATTTACCTTTATAAAGGTTCCAATTTATTCCATTCTTATTTGGATCGACAAAACTGTAGGCTGCATTTGATTGAACACTTGAATTATAACCATCTTTGAAGGCTTGTGCTCTTAAAAATGTATTTTTTTTAATTTGAAGTGGTTCATTGTAAATTAGAGAAGTTTCATTTGGCTCTGTTCCATCCAAAGTATATCTAATTATTGCATCTTTTTCCTTACACATTATTGTTACTGAAAATTCTTCTCCAAGCAAAACCGTTGTGTCCGGTACATTAATAATTGGTGTAGAAACATATTGTTTTGTAATTTTCTTTATTACCCCATTTGAAGAAAATGTATAATCACCAGATTCAATTTTAAATATAGCAAAATAATCATCCCAGCCTTCAAAATGCACATAATCTGAATTTGAGGCTAATTTACTGCCTTCCATAACATCTTCTTTATCTTTTGTGGGAACATAAATTGTGGCAGTTGTATTAGCCGGAATAGAAATGTTCCAAATAAATTTATTTTCATCAAGTTTCCATTCACTTTTTATTTCTCCGTAAATAGAGTTATAGGATGCATCAACATAAGTTAAATCACCTAAAACCTGTGGTTTCATAATTATATGCTTAAATGCCGGAATATCAGGATCTGCTTTTATACCTGCCAAATCTTCATAGAACCAGATAATTAAATCTCCCAATAACATTACATGATTTCCCGAATTCATTCCCGGATCACCATGGTCACCATTCCATAGTTCCCAAATAGTTGTCGCACCTTGATCAACCATATAGCCCCAACTTGGATAAGTGTTTTGTGATGCTAGAGTATATGCCACATCTGCATATCCATTATCAGTTAGGGTACGCATTAACCATTGACCGCCAATAATTCCATTTCCAACGTGACTATCACTTTCGCCTAATATTTTTTGAATAAGATTATTGGTAATCCGTTCAATATGTTCATCAGGGACAAGATTAAATGCCAGTGCTAAGATATTAGCTGTTTGGGAATTATTACTGTATATGATTTCATTCCTATTAAGAAATTTTTTATTAAAGGCAATTTTCATCTCACCAGCAATTTTGGCGTACTTTAGCGCATCTTTTTCTTTACCCAACAAGCCGGCAAACTTTGCCATAAGTTTTAATTCGTAATAAAAATAGGTGGTGCCAATATAATCTGAATTCGTCGTCTTAAGGGGATCATGTGTGTGAATAAGTTTAATATCCTCCGGTGGAACACACCAATCACCATAGGTGTCCTTTGGCATAATACCATCCATTAAAAACTGACTCATATATTCTATCCATTTTTGCATATTTGGATAATGAGTTTCAATCGTTTTTAAATCACCATATTGAGTATAAAGCATATCCGAAGCAAAAATATAGGTTCCCGGCCAGGTAGTATTATCACTATAAAGTGGCCAATATGATGGAGCAACATCTGAAATGCTGCCACTTTCCAACTGAGTATCTTTAATATCGGTAAGCCATTTGTTATAAAGTTTTGATATATCAAAAATATAACTTTCCCCGGTGCATTCTGCAGATCTATCACCTAGCCAGCCTTGTCTTTCATCCCTTTGAGGACAATCAGTAGGCATGCTCCTATAGTTTCCACTGATACCCCAATAAGCATTTTTGTATATACTATTAATTAATTCATTAGAACATGTAAACAATCCTGAAATATCCAGGGCATCATGTACCACTTTTCCTTTTATTGATGACAATGTAGGTGTACCGGGATAACCAATCATTTCAACATAACGAAATCCATGATAGGTAAATTTTGGCTCCCAACTTTCATCTCCGCCACCTTTTAGAATGTAGGTGTCCGTAACTTCTGCACCACGTATATTAGCCAGAAATAAACTCCCATCTTCTTTTAATGTTTCAGCAAATCTTAAAGATACCTTGTCGCCTTTTTTACCTTTTACAAATAGTTCGCACCAACCAACCATATTCTGTCCCATATCAAAAATAAACACATCAGGTTTAACTTCATTTACAGCTATTGGACTAAGTTCTTCCATTATTTTGATTGCTTCGTTTGGTTGGGCAACCAATTCTTCACCAGGCTTATCAACTAATTCAGCATTTATCCAATTTATATCATCAAAGTTGATTTTATTCCATGCATCCAACTCCATTCGGGCATCGTAGTATTCACCATCATACTCATTGTTTTTTCTTGTTGGTCCATTGGTAGTTAATTTCCACGACTCATCGGTAATTATAGTACTTGAAGTTCCATCTTCATACTGAACTTCCAATTGGCAAATAACTTTTGGGAATCCATAAGTTCTGGTTTTTGTAGGTGCATTACTTCTTGGTGCAAAGTATCGCCCATTACCTAGTATTACGCCAATAGCATTTTTGTTCAATTGCAGGTTCTCAGTTACATCAAAACTGTTGTAAAATGTCGTTTTATTATATTCTGTTAAACCGGGAGCTAATACCTGATTCCCAATTTTTTCACCATTCAAATAAAGTTCAAACAGACCAAGACCCGATATAAAAACAGTTGCCGATTTTACTTTTTTATCAAGCTCAAATTCGTGTCGTAACATTCTTGCTGAAAGTATTCTGTTTGGCACATCAGGGGCATCATCTCCAACTGCTTTATCAAGACCAATCCATTTTGCTTTCCAGTTAGAATCATTAAATAAACCGGTAGTCCAGAAAGCGGTTTCGCTTATATGAGTTTGTCCATCCTGATCCCACACTTTAACTTTCCAATAATATTTTTTATTACTTTCAAGTGTTTTCCCTTCGTAGTAAATTTGAATTGATTTATCGGAATCAATTTTCTCACTATCCCAAATGTCTGCTTGCTTGTCATCTAAAAGTTCCAAACTTGAAGCAACAAGTATTTGATATGCAGTTTGCTTAACTCCCCGTTGTTTTGATTCTAATTTCCAACTAAAGCGAGCTTTGCTGATATCAACACCAACAGGATTTACTTTGTATTCGTATTGCAAATCAATAATATCAGTTTGTACATTTTCTTCCTTACAGGAAACTATAAGCAAAAGAAAAATTGAAATCTTAAAAAATGTTTTCATATTTATCTGGTTTTTATATTTATTATTTTTTGGGTTCTACTACCATTTTAATGGGTGCTTAACCATAATGTAACTTTTAATACAAGTTTACAAGGATTATTTGTTGATTTGTTTATCTGTTTATAATCATATAGGAGCATAAACAAATAAACGTATAAACAAATAACCAACATACATTAATTAGTTACCCACTAAGTTCGTAGTAGTACCATTTTTTACTCCATTGAAAACTTCATTACCCGTTCCGTTATTTCTGGTTTTACATATTTTTTAAGAGATTCAGGATAAGCTACATCCCAAGGAGATGGTCCAACATATTTGGATTTTTTACCTGACATTTTTATATATCCTGCTGTAGAAATTTCTACAACGGTGTATAGTGGGTCTTCATATGGAGCTGTATATTTAATCCATTTATAATTTTTGTCCACTTCTTTGCTATATTTAATATATTCATACTCTTCACCAAGCCATTTATATGACATTGAGTTAATGGTAATATACCAAATACTATTTATTTCCTCTGCAAAATCATG
>JAOZNO010000160.1 GCA_029933755.1 Bacteroidales bacterium
CGGGATCAGTTCGACTTAATTATTTCAGTTCACTAACGCTTCCCGATATTCGGGATAGGCTCTGAAATAATAGTCTCACTGATTTAAGGGCGCAAAGATAATCCTATAATACAATAATTATGATGATTTAATTCAGATTTCGGGATTTCTAATTTGATTGAATTCGTATCAAAATTATCCTGTTTTTTTCACTTTGTTAATTAAACAAATTCTAAATTACCAAAAAATACTTTTTAATTTTTTTTTTAACTATCTTTACTTTTTAAAAAAATTTAAAAACAGACAAGTAAACCATTTATTAATAGATTCTTAAGAAATTTTATCATTTCTCAACACAAGTCAGGCTCTTGTAAAAGAATATGATTAAATCTTAACAAATAATTAAAAGCTAAACAAATGAAGGAATTTTGCATAGGTATTGATATTGGCGGAACAAATACTGTTCTTGGTGTTGTTGATACAAACGGAAACTTCTCAGCAGAGAATTCAATTTCGACAAAAAAATATAAGAAAATTGATGATTTTATTGAAGCCCTGAATATTTGTATACAGGAAAGCCTGGATTCAATTGAAACAGACTTTGTTTTAAAAGGAATTGGAGTTGGTGCACCAAATGGCAACTACTACAATGGAACAATTGAATATGCCCCAAATTTAAACTGGAATGAAATTATACCACTATCCAATATATTAAGCAAAAAATTTAATGTACCTGTAGTTTTAACTAATGATGCTAATGCTGCTGCCCTGGGAGAAATGATTTACGGAGCTGCAAAAGACCTTAAAGATTTTATTGTTATAACACTTGGAACGGGTTTAGGAAGTGGATTGGTAGTAAATGGTGAAGTAATATACGGACATGATGGCTTTGCGGGTGAAATTGGTCATACTATCTACGACCCAAATGGCCGAATGTGTGCCTGTGGTAGAAAAGGATGTCTGGAGACTTATGCTTCAGCAACTGGAATTAAACGAACCGTTATTGAATTATTAAATAATTCGGAAACGAAAAGTTTATTAAATGAAATTCCAGAAAATGAATTAAACTCTAAGGACATTTACGAAGCTGCTGTCAAAGGTGATAAATTAGCCTTGGAAGCATTTGATTATACAGCAAGAATACTTGGTCTGAAGCTAGCTGACTCTATTGCTTACACAAGTCCTGAAGCAATATTCCTTTTTGGTGGACTGGCACTCGCAGGTGATTACATATTAAAGCCTACCAAAAAATATATGGAAGAAAACCTTCTAAAAATCTATAAAAATAAAGTCAGGCTTGAACTTTCAGGCTTAATGGGAAAAAATGCGGCGGTTTTAGGAGCTGCTGCGTTAATTTGGAAAGAATTTGATTAACCAATAGTCATTAAGTCATTGGTCATTAAATAGTCATTAGGTGGTCACTAACCTGATTAATTATGCTACGCATGAGCTAAAGGTTCATAAATTTATTAATTGCACACCTAACTACTTATGGATCAGTCTATTTATTAGCGGGGAATTAATCAGGCTAAGAAGTTCACAGGGGTATCCGAATGTCTCCTATAAAAATGATAGCGTACTATTTTTCAATATATTATCATTTTACGATTCATATCATAACACACTAAATACCACACTTTTACACGCCTTCGCAGGTAATAATAAGATATGCCTGTAGATTTATAAAAATGCATCCGATGACAATCAATGACAATCAATGACAGCGAAGCAAATGACCAATGACTTAATGAAAGCAAAGCCAATGACAAGCAATGCCCAATACACTAATTAACCAATTACCAGCCTTATGAAATCAGCTAAAAGTATTGTTGCCATTTTTCTATTAAGCAGTATTATACTATTTAGCTCTTGTAAAAAAGAAAAAAGCGAAGCTTTAACAAAATGGGTCGATCCATTTATTGGTACCGGGGGACATGGCCACACATACCCGGGTGCCAGCACGCCTTTTGGCATGGTTCAACTTAGCCCCGATTCTCGCTTAACAGGATGGGATGGTTGCTCAGGATATCATTATTCTGATACAATAATCTATGGATTTAGCCACACACATTTAAGCGGAACAGGTGTTTCTGATTATGGTGACATTTTACTCATGCCAACAAGCTGCAATTATAACTTTAATGATGGTGTTGGTGATTATGGTTACGAATCAACTTTTAAGCACGAAAACGAATGGGCTGAACCCGGGTACTATGGAGTAATTCTGGACAGGTATAATATTCTAGCTGAATTAACAGTTACGGAGCGCACAGGAATGCACAGATACAATTTCCCCAAATGCCCTAAAGTACATATCATCATAGATTTGAAGCACAGGGATATGGTACTCGAATCATCATTAAAAGTTACCGATGAAGCTGAAATAGTTGGAATGAGAAGGTCTAAAGGATGGGCAACAAACCAGTTTATCTATTTTGTCGCACAATTTTCAAAGTCCTTTACCAATGTAGATATTGCCATTAATGATTCCGTAAAAGCAGGACTAAAAGAAGCAGAAGGTACAAACCTTAAAGCAATTATTGATTTTAAAGTTTCTGATCAGGAAGTAATAATGGTAAAAGTAGGTATATCTGCTGTTAGCATTGAAGGTGCCCGAAAAAATCTGGAAAAAGAAAACCCCGGATGGGATTTTGATAAAATAAAAACAGAAGCCAAAAACAAATGGAATAAAGAATTAAATAAGCTTCAAATTGAAGGTACTACCGATCATCAGAAAAAAATATTTTACAGTTCACTTTATCATGCTTATCTAAACCCAAACCTATTTATGGATGTAGATGGGAAGTATAGAGGAACTGATTTGCAAGTCCATCAGGCAGAGTGTTTTAAAAATTACACAATTTTTTCACTATGGGATACTTTTAGGGGAGCCCACCCACTATTTACCATAACTCAGCAAAAAAGAACGCTTGATTTTATAAAAACCTTTCTGCATCAATATGAAAATGGTGGACAATTACCAATTTGGGAACTTGCCGGAAACTACACTGGCTGTATGATAGGCTATCACTCAATTCCGGTTATTGCTGATGCATATATGAAAGGAATTACTGATTTTGATATTGAAAAAGCCTTTATTGCTATGAAATATAGTGCGGACAGGGAACAGCTTGGACTTGATGCATACAAAGCAAATGGTTTTATTGGTATAAATGATGAAGCTGAATCGGTATCAAAAACGCTTGAATATGCTTATGACGACTGGTGTATTGCACAAATTGCCAAAGAATTAGGAAAACCAGATGACTACAAACGCTTTATTAAAAGGGCACAATTTTATAAAAACATTTTCAATCCTAAAACAGGTTTTATGCAAGCTAAGCAGTCAAATGTTTGGAAAACACCTTTTGATCCAACTGAAGTAGATTTTAATTTTACAGAAGCAAATTCATGGCAATACAGTTTTTTTGTACCTCAGGATGTACAAACTCTAATTAATTTACATGGTGGCGATAAAGGATTTACTGATAAACTTGATACATTATTCTCTGTCAGCTCAGAAACGACAGGCCGTCATCAATCTGATATCACTGGACTTATTGGTCAATATGCACACGGGAACGAACCAAGTCATCATATGGCCTATTTGTATAATTTTGCTGGAAAACCATGGAAAGCTCAAAAAATAATCAGGCAAATACTTGATGAACTCTATACTATAAAACCGGATGGTTTAAGTGGTAATGAGGATTGTGGTCAAATGTCTGCCTGGTACGTTTTAAGTGCGATGGGATTTTATTCTGTTACACCCGGCAGTACAGATTATATTATTGGAACACCTCTTTTTAAAAAGACCATCATAAATCTTGAAAACGGAAATAAATTTGTAATTGAAGCAGAAAATGTTTCAGAAAAGAATATTTATATTCAATCTGCTAAATTAAATGGTAAAAAATATACAAAATCGTATATCACTCATAACAACATACTTGAAGGTGGTACTTTGAGCTTTATAATGGATTCAGAACCAAATAAAAACTGGGCAAACAAGCCTGAAGACAGACCAAAATCTGAAATTACTAATGAATTAATACAAGCTGTTCCCTTTATTAAAGCTGATTCTAAAACCTTTAAAGATTCAATGATAATTCAGCTTGGTTCACCACTTAAGAACGCCAAAATATTTTATACACTTGACGGCACAACACCTGACAGAAACTCACAAGAGTATAAAAATCATATTGTTTTAACAGAAGCTGCAAGCATTAAGCTTATTTCATTTTCGGATAATATGCCGGCAAGTTTAGTAATTGAGTCAAGTTTTCTTAAAATCCCGAAAGGAAGATCAATTAGAATACTTTCTAAATATGGCAAACAATATACAGCTGGTGGCGATGAAGCACTAATTGATTATATTAGAGGTGGTGATGATTTTAGAAATGGTTCATGGCAGGGATATCAAAAAGAAGATTTTGTGGCTATTGTTGATCTAGGTAAAAAAACATCCATTAATAAAATAAGTACAGGCTTTTTACAAGCAATTGGCTCATGGATTTGGATGCCTGCGAAAGTTGAATACTTTATTTCAGATGATGGTAAAAACTTTAAATCGATAGCATTAGTTCACAATGGAGTACCTGATAATGAATACGATGCTGTATTTATTGATTTCAGTTATGAGTTTAAAGAAATATCGGCAAGATACGTAAAAGTAAAAGCCAAAAATTATGGAACAATTCCTAAGTGGCATTTGGGAAGCGGTGGTGATTCATGGATTTTTGTTGATGAAATTGTTATAGAGTAATAAATTACATGTTATATTATAATACTTCGTTAAATTTTCGTTTATCGCAAAGCCGCAAGATCGCAAAGCTTTGATAATAAATAGATTACAATACAATCTTGTTTTTTATAATAACCTATGTTTCAGCGATTTATGAAAAAACACCAAACTATTGATTATTAAACGGTTCTGGTTTAAAGTAACTGTGCTATTGGTAATATTTATTTTCATTTTCAAATAATAGGTAATTTGTCATTAGTGTCAAGTCAAGCCTCAATTTCGGGTTGATTTTTTCAACAAAAAACAATAACCTCAGAGCAAGCTCACGAGGTATGAATAGAATGGAATTTCTTTTGTTCGATGCAAGCATCGGGGAATTAAACCCACTAGTGGGATTAAATATTACTATAATAACTAAATCTATCGGCAAATATAAATCACCCCAGATTCACTGATTTAAAAACAAGCTTCACTTGTTTTTTTGTGAAAATTTCTTTAAATAATTCTTATTAATCTGTGAATCTGTGGCGTATAATTGTTAATTGGACTTATTAGCATAGATAGTAAAAAGCATAATTATGATAAACCATAGCGTATTATACTGTTTGATTTCAACAATTTAACAGTTTAACAATTTAACAATTCCAACATTTAATTAAAAATAATCCTCGTTTAAATACTTATAGCTGAAAATTTAGTATATTTGGGTTATGTTAAATTAATCAAATTAAACTATGTTTTCAAATTTTCCACTTTGGTGGGAAGGACTTGACTCAATTGCAAAAATCTATTGGATGATTGCCTTCCCTTCTACTCTATTTTTTCTAATTCAATTAATAATGACATTCATTGGTGGTGATATTGACCACGACATGGATCATGATGGATCAATTGATGCTGACCATGGTATGGGCTTTCAGTTTCTCACGTTCAAAAATATGGTTGCTTTCCTTACTCTATTCGCATGGAGTGGACTTGCAAGTATTGAGGGTGGGTTTAGTCTGGCCATTACCATTATTATTTCAACAATTAGTGGTTTAATTATGATGACAATAATGGCTGCTCTTTTCTATTATATTAGTGGATTTACTCATAGTGGCACATTAGATTATAATAATGCTGTTGGAGAAACAGGTGATGTTTACTTAACAATTCCGGCAAAAAAATCAGGAATGGGCAAAGTACAAATAACCGTGCAGGGGCATTTACGTACACTCAATGCCATGACAGAAGATATTGAGGATATTAAAACCGGGGCAATAATTGAAGTGGATGAAATTATTAGCGATAGCGTTTTATTAGTTCACCGGGCAAGGTAATAAAATGAATATTGATTATTAGAAATAGAATTCATCAACAATTAATGACTAATGACAATCAATGACGCACGTAGTGCAAATGACTTTTACTAATTTCTAATAAACTAACAACTAATATTATTAAATAAATCAGTTCTAACTAATTAAAAAATAGGAGATTAAATTATGGGTCAATTCGTAGTAATAGGTGTAGCTTTAGCTATTCTTTTTGTATTTGTTCTTATGTATTCACTTTTTAGGCGTTACAAACGCTGTCCAGCTGACCACATTTTAGTTATTTATGGTAAAGTAGGTGGAAAAGGTCAATCTGCTAAATGTATTCATGGTGGTGCAGCTTTTATCTGGCCAATTATTCAGGATTATGAATTTTTGGATCTTACCCCGGTACCTATTGAGGTAGATTTAAAAAATGCATTAAGTAAGCAAAATATCCGTGTAAATGTTCCATCAAGGTTTATGGTTGGTATTTCAACCGAGCCTGGTATAATGGGCAATGCTGCTGAAAGATTACTCGGTTTAGACCAGAAAGAGATTCACCATTTGGCTGCCGATATTATTTTTGGACAGCTTAGGGTAGTAATTGCTACCATGGATATTGAAGAAATTAACAGCGATCGTGAAAAATTCCTGACAAATGTTTCAGCTGCTGTTGAACATGAACTAATAAAAATAGGTTTAAAGCTGATAAACGTAAATATTACGGATATTACCGATGAGTCGGGATATATTGATGCTTTAGGTAGAGAAGCTGCTGCTGGTGCAATAAATGAAGCGAATAAAGCAGTTGCTGAAAAAGTAAGGGATGGTTCTATTGGTGAAGCAATAGCCAACAAAGAAAAAAGGGTACAGGTTGCTGCTGCTGATGCAGATGCCAATATTGGTGAAGCTGATGCGATGCAAAAAGAAAGGGTAAATATTGCAGCTATGAATGCAAAAGCAGTTGAAGGCGAAAATATGGCAAAAGTTACCGTAGCCAATTCTGATGCCGAACGTAGGAAATTAGAAGCCGAGGCTAAAAAAATTGCAACAACTGCTGAAAAAATAAATGCGGCATTGGCTCTTGAAGAATCATATAAAGCAGAAAAAGCAGCAGAAATAAGTAGGGCTGAAAGGGAGAAAGCTTCTCAGATGGCTGATACTATTGTTCCTGCTGAAATTGACAAGCAAAAAATTGAAATTGAAGCGGAGGCGGATGCCGAAAGAATAAGGCGGGTTGCAAAAGGTAATGCTGATGGTATTTACTTTAAGATGCAGGCCGAAGCAAAAGGTTTATTTGAAGTATTAACAAAACAAGCTGAAGGTTTCAAGAAGATGGTTGCAGCTGCCGGTGACGAATCTAAAGATGCAGCTATGCTGATGATTGCTGATAAATTACCAGAAATTGTTAAAACACAGGTTGAGGCAATTAAAAATATCAAAATTGATAAAATTACTGTTTGGGAAACTGGAAATGGTAATGGTAGTGGTTCATCTACAGCAAATTTCATGAAAGGCATGATGGGTGCT
>JAOZNO010000971.1 GCA_029933755.1 Bacteroidales bacterium
GGAAGCTATGTTTATAATCATAAAGAGGGTGAATTTACTCAAGTTAACAGAGGCCAAAAATGGGGCGATATAGAACTTGCTGTACGCTTCGATTATATGAATGCAAATGATTTTGATGCCAAAGTATATGGTGGAGCTGCAAATTCAATGACTTTTGGAGTAAATTATCACATCAATAACAATGTGAAATTGATGTTGAATTATTCTTATGTTGACCATGATCGTTTTGCAAATGGAAAAGGCAAACTGTACATTTATGAAGATATCGCAGGAAATTTATATTCAAATCCTTTTGACGTAGATATTCCAACCGGAGAAGGCGGTGATGATTTTAGTATGATTACTGCACGCATTGAGATAGATTTCTAATCGTTTAATTTTCAATATCTTAATGTTATTAATTTAAATTATCAAAATCAAAAAAAAATGAAAAAATATACAATTATACTTGTCATGATATTTCCATTTCTTTTTACACAATGTATAAAAGATGAAATGCCAGAAATCGACACTCCAGTATCTTCCGATATTGAACTTTATATTAATGAAGTACTAACAACAGGCGATCCTGACTGGGTAGAACTTTACAATGCTTCGGACGAAGAAATTGATTTAAGCGGATTCGACGTAAGTGATGGCCCTGCAGCAAAATATACTATTCCTGATGGAGTAACAATTGCTGCTTCTGGATATTATCAATTTATGTGCGACAAAAGCATTACAGGCTTTAGCCTTTCATCAGGCGGAGAAGAATTCTATATCTGGGATAAAGAAGGCAATATTGTTGACCAAGTTTCTTTTGGTGCTTTAGATTCAGGAATATCCTATGGTAGAACAACTGATGGAGGTAGCACTTGGGCAAATATGGGACCAACTCCTGCGGCAGCTAACAGCACTGTAAATAATGCTCCTATTTTAACTGCAACTGCAATTGAAAATATTAACGATAATGAAGTATATGAATTAGAAGCAGTTGCTTCTGATGCTGATGGGATCCGTGATGTTAAACTTTTTATGGAAACCGAAAGCGGTCTTACTTTTGTTGAGATGGCACCTCTTGGCGGTGGCGATTACAAATATATTATCGAGCCTATAGCTAAAGGAACAGTTGTTGAATACTACATTGTTGCTACTGACGAAACTGGGAAAAAATCATACTTTCCTGAAACAGCCCCTGACACAAAAGCAACTTTTACCGTTGCAGACGGGTCTCCAATTTTCTCTAATTTAAGAATAAACCCCGAAGAAGTTGGTGCAGGCCAAGCAGCTACATTCACCGTAGATGTTTTTGACGCTTCCGGTATTGATGAAGTAAAAATTTATTATACCGTTAATAGCGATGTTGCAGATGATAAAGAAAAAGAAGTCATGACATGCGCTGAAGCCAATACTTATACTTTTGATATCCCTGGTCAAGCGGGCGATGCTGTAGTTCGTTATTATATGAGAGCCGAAGACAATAATGGAAATAAAACCTATTATCTATTGGAAGAATACGATGCAGATGACAATGTAACTAGCGACTTTGACCATGACGATGCAACTACTTGGCCAAGCTATACTGTTGGAGCAGCTCCTATAGTTATTATCAATGGATTTTCTGAATTGCAAGTCACAGGCGGAACATCTACTGAAGATTTAAACTTGAGTATAAATATAGCATACTCTAACGGCGATGTAGAAGAAGTGAAATTCTATTATATTATTAACTATAACGAAGCTACTTATGATAAGGATGTTGACAGAAAAGATATTGAGTGGAGTGGCGATCTTCCTACAGCCGATAATCTTTATAATTTCACAATCCCAGCTGCCGAGTTAAATGCTGGAGATAAAGTAATTTGGTATATGCGCGCTAAAGATGGCGATGGTGATAAAATGTACTTTACCGAAGGTCAAGATGAAACTTTTGATAAAGATGTGA
>JAOZNO010000972.1 GCA_029933755.1 Bacteroidales bacterium
TCAGACTTCGTCTATTTTGATATTTATTTTTGGACAATTTTTAACAAAATGAAAATCAGTAAGTTATGGCTAGAGCTATGTAATTATATCATACAGCATGATAATTCATTAAAACATAGCTATATAGATAGGCCAAAATAATAAAACAGACGAAGACTGAATTTAAAACGTAACCCCAAAAATCGGGCTAAAAACAAAACCCTCTAAACCAATACTGATTAAGTAAATCGTATTTACTCGTGCCCCAATAAAAAACTTATTTTCAAACTGGTAATAATAATCGAGGTTCAGGTTTATGCCTAATTGTTGGTCATCCACTTCGTCAATTATCTCAACACCATAATCTGCCTGTGCAGTTGAACGTATATTGTATAATAAACCAAAACCCGTTAAAAACTTATGATTGCCGCTTGAATTAAATTCATAGCTGAAATTAACAGCATAATTTTGATGAAATACCATATATCTTTGCCCCTGGTAAAGCAAATCAATATATTCACGTTTTAAAGAGGCAAACATTACATGTGCGCTCGCTATAATATTATTGGGCAATTTGTTATCCCCCTTCAATCCAAATGGTTTTACCGCCCACTGTTTTCTCAGGTGAAATGCCGGAGGTAGAATCCTGATAATCATCAAATGTACTACTTACATCAAGATAGTAACCTGTTCCAAATTTCAGGAAGCCTCTTGGCTCTTTTATTAACTGGGCATTCACATTCGAGATTGGTATAATTAATAAAAAATATAATAATATAATTTTTTTAATATTATATTTTACCTTTTGATTAGAAAAAATAAGATAAATTAAGGCCTGCATGAGATAAGCTTACAGAATTACCTTCTGAATAATAACGACCACTTACTGAAGTTCCCCAATGTGGTAAAAACCTGAAACCATATTCAACATGAATGCCTATACTGCTACTTAATATATTTGTTGTCTTATAGGTAGTTAATAAAACTGAATTTCCCAATTCATCATAATATGTCTTTGTTACATCGGGTTCCAAATAATCCAGTTTCATCAAGGAATATCCAACCCCTATTCTGAAAAAGTGCTTATCAAAATCGATTACTTTAAGATATGCAAAAAAATCAAACGGAATAATAGAACTTTTCTCGTGAACCATATAATTTAAAGTAAAAGGCAATATATACGAATATGAATAATTAAAAAATCCTACCCCAATTCCCCCACTAAAATATTTATTAAAATCCCGGATATATTCATTACGGTATAATACAGCTATTTGATCGCCCCAGCCGTTAATTGCATAATTAGCACCTATAAGAAATGAGTTCTTTTTTTTGTAAGATGTCATTTCACTATCATCCTGCGCATATGTATTGGTAACAACCATTAAAAATAAAACAATTAATAATAAGTAGAAATTTTTCATGGAAATCTTTTTTGAATTTAGTTAAAAAAAATTGCAGCAGAAAAACTCTGCTGCGATTATGGTTTAATATGCTATTATTTGTGTAGTAAAATACACATTATCACCAAGTTTCCTTAATGTAAATCCATCATATACGCCTTCTTCCATAGAAGAATTAGATTGTGATTGAATTTTTATTTGATATAGCGATACTTAAAAATTTGCGCAACGCAAGTATAGTTAAATTTTATTTAACAGATATAGGAAAACAGTGTCAATAAAAATCTACTGATGCAACTACCTATATGTAAATATATTAATAACATTGTGTTGTAAAACACATGAGAAATCCCAAATATTTATTTCTTTTAGCAAGTATCTTCAAAATGCTCACCAATTTCATCCTCAGTATTAAAATTACTTCAAATCGCTTTAGTTTAGATTGCCTGCCCGCCATACTTTGTACTTTGGAAGGCGGGTCTGGGATATTTTTAATATCTACAATGCATATATCCAGTAATTAGATACTGGTCATTAG
>JAOZNO010000973.1 GCA_029933755.1 Bacteroidales bacterium
AAAGCCCAATTGGTAACTGATGAGGAATTTCGTGCGGTTTGGGTAACAACTGCGTTTAATATTGACTGGCCAAGCTCTGCAAAATTAACAAGTGAACAACAAAAACAGGAATTTATCACGCTACTTGAAGCTCATCAGAGTTATGGGATTAATGCCGTATTTGTACAGGTAAAACCATCGGGAGAGGTCTTCTGGCCATCGAAATATGAACCTTGGTCACACTGGCTTACCGGAAAACAAGGCAAAGCACCTGACCCTTATTATGACCCTTTGCAATTTATGATTGATGAGTGTCATAAACGCAATATGGAATTTCATGCATGGATAAATCCTTTCAGATCGGTATCAAATATTGCAAGAGTAAAACCAGTATCTGATCACATTACACGAATACAGCCTGAATGGTTTGCGACTTATGGTGGAGATATTGTTAAAATATATCTAAACCCTGGTATTCCTGATGCACGAAATTACATTGTTAATGTGATTATGGAAATTGTACATAATTACGATATTGATGGAATCCATTTTGACGATTATTTTTACCCTATGAAACAGAATGGTAAAGATTTTCCTGATTACATGAGCTATTTAACTTACAATCCTAATTATTTATCAAAAGCTGAATGGCGCAGAGACAATATCAACCAATTTATTCACGATTTAAGCGATAGTATTACACGCGTTAACCCACAGCTTAAGTTTGGAGTTGGCCCCGGAGGAATTTGGAGAAATATAAGCAACGACCCTGATGGTTCAAAAACTCGTGGACTTTCAAGTTATGATGCATTACATGCGGATGTGCTTTTATGGTTACGAGAAGGCTGGATTGATTATGTAGCACCGCAAATTTATTGGCATATTGGCTATAGCAGAGCAGATTATCATGAGTTGGTAGACTGGTGGAGCAGACATACTTATGGTCGGCATTTGTATATTGGTCAAGCTGCACATAGAATTAATTCAAGTCGCAGCTGGCAAAACCCATCAGAAATTCCGAACCAAATAAGATTAAACCGAACTTATCCTGAAGTAAAAGGCAGTGTTTTTTACTCATCAAAAGCAATGCTGAAAAATTTGAATGGCATTAATGATACTTTACGTGATAATTTGTTTTTTGCAAATGCAAATCCGCCAAAAATGTTTTGGAAACCTTTGGATAGTATAACAGATGTGGTAGCTGTTGTTGAATACACTGACACAGTAGTAAGCCGTATTAAACTAAAGCGTTTACCTCAGCCACGAACTCCTATTCACTTATCAACAACAAAAGTCAGAAAAGAAATACTTATTACATGGAAAATGGACGAAACACAACAAAAATTCCTTGCTGACACGAACAGCTTTTACAAAGTTTATCGTTTTAAAGGTAAATATGCAGACCACATATCTGATGAATCATTATTTACAGAAACCAATAAGCCACGAATTATGGTTAGCCGCAAAGGCAGAGGACTATTCCGTAAAAAATTCACTTTTGTGGTAACTGCTGTTAACCGCCAGAATACAGAAAGCTGGCCTAGTGAATCAGTTATTATTAAGATGAAGAAGTAAGCTTTAAATTTTAACACAATTTTGGAAAAAGGCCAGAAGTTATGAGACCGAAGAGCGTTATAAATACAATTGGCTTAAGTTTAGATGTTCTGGAATATTTGCACAAAAGGTTGCTTTTAAGCGGTACAAACCGCTAAAAACAGGAATAAACTCAAACCCCACCTTTTAGCAGTTGTAACTGCTTAAAGCTTATTCAGGAAGCACAAAACATTTAAACCATAGCCATACAGTTTATTAATTTTATGAGTTAAGGCTATGATATAAAATATTGTGGGTAAAGTTTAATTTTCAAATACCTTCAGAACAACTGACCCTTAAAGAACAATATCCTAATCAATGTTGTTTAGTTAAGGAACTTTTTATG
>JAOZNO010000161.1 GCA_029933755.1 Bacteroidales bacterium
AATTTTGAATTATTTGAATTAGAAAAAATACTTGAAAAACGTTTTAACAGAAAAATAGAACTTATAAATTTCAAATATTTAAATCCTATTATTAAATATAAGTCATTAAAAGATATAATATATGTATAATGATAAAAACCTAATATATGTATTAACAATACTTGAAGCTATAGAGAAATTACAAATTTACACGAAAGATTTTTCAAATGCTTATGATTTTTGGTCTGCAGATGAACAATTGAATTTTAATGCAAGCTCTAATTTATTGCTTGCAATTGGTGAAGAAACAAATAAAATAGAAGAAAAATTAAAAGGTGAATTTGAAAACATACAATGGGTTGCAATAAAAGATTTAAGAAACAGATTAGCACATGATTATAGAGGTTCTGACCCAGACATTTTATGGCAGATAATTAATACTGAATTAGAACCTTTAAAACAGGCATTAATACAAATGATTAAACGAATTGAATATGATGATGAAATGTTGTTGTCTGCAATAGAATCAGATTATTATAGACATTTGAAATATTTAATTTAATTAGTGTTCATCTATAAAATCCAGTTTCTTCGTTACACTTGTTATGAAAAAAATTGCTTCAATAAGCTCAGCACAATGTATCCTGATCATGCTTTTTGTTGGTTTTTATTTTAAAAAACCCTTACAAAAAGATATCGTGACTCCTTGGTTTTAAAAACTTCGCAAGTCTCTAACTAGAACTTTCTATCTCAAACACTAACTTCATGAACAGACTGCTTAAGCTTGTTCATTCTTATTAATAGTCTTAAGTAAAAAAGCATGACAAACCTAATAAATCGCTATACAATCCGAGTATATGCAATTATTATTAATCATAAAAATGAAGTTCTATTAAGTGATGAATTCCAAATGGGAATGAAAATGACAAAATTTCCGGGAGGAGGTATGGAGTTTGGCGAAGGAACGATAGATTGTTTAAAACGTGAAGCAGTAGAAGAGTTTGGTCAGGAAATTGAAGTATTAGAACATTTTTATACAACTGATTTTTTTCAGCAGGCTATACATAAAAAAGAATACCAGGTAGTTAGTATTTATTATCTAGCTAAATTCAACGGTGATATAAAATTTAAAATATCTGATAAAGCATTTGATTTTAAAGAACTAAAAAATGAAAGTCAGAGTTTTAGATGGCAAAATATTGAAAGTTTGAAAGTTGATGACATTACTTTTGCAATTGACCAGAAAGTAGCTGAAATACTAAAAAAAAAGAGTCACGAATTCACGAATTAATATGGATTTTGAAAAGATATTTATCTCACTAAGAGAAGTATTTACAGAGTATAATAGAGATGTTTTAGGAAAAACAAAATGGGGATACCGCAAATTATGTTGCTGATTTTATGGAGAATCTAATTAAAGCCTGTAAAGCAGATATTGATAAAGAAGAAAATAAACTTCAAAATAAATAATCTCTTAATTAGTAAATTCGTGATTTTAAATCAATATTAAACTAAAAAACGTACAATTTGAAATTTAGCATAATAATACCGGTTTATAACCGTCCTGATGAAGTAGAAGAGCTTTTAGATACATTAATTGTACAAAGCAATAAAAATTTTGAGCTTATAATTGTTGAAGATGGTTCTGAACTTAAATGTGATAAAATAATACAACAGTGTAATGCTGATTTTGAAATAAGCTATTTTTTTAAAGAAAATGGTGGCCCGGCTTCTGCACGAAACTTTGGTATGGCAAAAGCCCAATATGACTATTTTATCTTTTTTGATTCAGATTGCCTTATCCCTGCAAACTATTTTGACATTGTAAGTAATTCTCTTACACAAAATTATGTAGATGCCTTTGGTGGTCCAGATGCTGCCCACGAAAGTTTTACTCCCATACAAAAAGCAATAAGCTATTCAATGACTTCTTTTTTTACAACGGGTGGTATTCGTGGTGGTAATGAAAAAATGGAACAATTTAAACCACGTAGTTTTAATATGGGTTATTCGCGAAAAGTTTACGAACAAACACAGGGCTTTTCAAATATGCGATTTGGTGAAGATGTAGATATGAGCCTGAAAATTTTAAAAAATGGATTTAGTACAAAGTTAATTAAAGAAGCTTTTGTTTATCATAAACGGCGTACCGATTTCAGGAAGTTCTACAAACAAGTATATAATTCAGGTATTGCACGAATTAATTTGTTTATGCGACACCCTAATTCATTAAAAATTGTTCATTTGTTTCCATCTATTTTTATGCTTGGAAGCATTTTTTTATTGATACTTAGCTTTGTAAAATGGTTTTTCATTGCTCCTATCCTACTTTACATTATTATGATTTTTGTTGATTCACTAATAATTAACAAATCTGTTAATGTTGCATTTTTGTCTGTTACAGCCTCCTTTGTTCAACTATTTGGATATGGCTCAGGCTTTTTAACTGCTGTCTGGAAACGCCTGATATTAGACAGAAAAGAGTTTCAAGCTTTCAGGAAAAATTTTTATGAGTAAACATCATTATGCTTTTTCTTAAATATACTTATTTTTATTTACCATTCTGAATATCTTTGTACACGGTAAATACCAAACATGCAAAAAGATAGAATAATTATACATTTAAAATACATTTATATGATTGACAATTACGTAGATAATCCCAAAAGTATTAAATTCTATGTTAAACGTTATTTAAAAAGTATAAAAAATGAACTAACAGGAAAAATTGTTATCGACATCCCGGCTGGAAATGGTGCTACATCTGAAATTCTAAATGATTTAGGAGCAAAAGTTGAATCTTTTGACTTATTTCCTGAATATTTTAAGCTACAAAATATTGAGTGTAAACGAGCTGATATAGTAGATAAAATCCCTTTGGAAAAAGAATATGCTGATGTTTTAATTTGTCAGGAGGGAATTGAACATTTTAGCGATCAACTGAAAGTATTTAAGGAATTTAACAGGATTTTAAAGAACAAAGGGAAGCTTATAGTAACAACACCAAGCTATTCAAATTTAGCAGCAAAATTCAGTTACCTTCTATTTGAAAGTGAATCAAATAACAAAATGCCACCTAACGAAATTGATGATATTTGGATGTCTGATAAATCTATAATTAATACAATTTATCATGGACATATTTTTTTAATAGGAATGCAAAAGTTGAGAATGATTGCAAAGTTATCTGGCTTTAAAATAGATAAAATTTTATATACCAGAGTTAGCAAAGGGTCATTACTTTTATTTCCTATTTTTTATCCATTGATATTATTAAGATCACTACTTACCTACTATAATAATATGCAAAAAGATAAAAACTTATCAAAAACACGCAAAAAGGATGTTTATATGGAGCAATTGAGGATAAATATAAGTCCTTCAAACTTGATAAACCGACATATATTTGTTGTGTTTAAAAAAGAAATAGATTGTGATGATATTGATTTTAGGAATGATAAGCTAATCGTATCTTTTGATATGGCAACATAAAGGACGTAGTTTTTTTAGTCTTTTTTTAAAACAAGTGTGTTATAATAATACTTCGTTAAATTTTAGTTTCTCACAAAGCCGCTAAATCGCAAAGCTCTGATTTTTAACAATTTAACACAATATTTAAAACATTGTAATCGTCTGTATTTTAGATGTTTGTAAAAATATACCGAACCATTGTTATAAATAATATGCTTTTTAGTTTAGTTCAAATATATAAATATCACCCTCTTTTACAATTAAATCATATTTCTCAAACCTGTCATTAATTTTAAGCGTACCAAAGTTTGAATTTAAAACTTCCAAAGCTAAATTTAGGACTTTACAGAAACAGAGAAAGTCAAAATTAAGTGTAAAAGATACGGTGAAATATATTAGAAAAAATTTAGACAGTTTAGAAATTGAAAAGTTTTAAAAAGCTTTAAGCTCATTTATAAGTTCATCTAAACTGGCAAACTGTTTAATTCCATATCGTTCACAAACCACATCTACATTCCCTTTTTTCCAAAAACCTTTGGGGCAACAAACAATCATTTTCCCGGATTGTGCAAATAAACCTAATTCAAGCATTGATATTGGTGATTTTGTATTGGGGTCAAAATACATGACGATTAAATCAGATCTTTCGAGGGCAGAAAGTTCCCAGCTAACCTGCTCATTAAATTTTGGATTTTCTTTTTCCTCTTTCCAACTATTATCCCAATCTTTCCTACGTGGATTAAGGATTAATAAATTGCTGTGGTCAATATTTTTAATTAGATGCTCCTGCCAGTTATTTGCTTTTCCCATTTCAATACTCCCTGCAAGAAAAATGGCTTTTCCCTGTTTTGGGATGTGGTTTGGTGGATAGATTACCATTTTTATTGAAAATTAGAAAGCTCAGGTATTATTTATAATATTTTTATTGTAGACAAAACAAACCCATAGCAGACAAATTAATCAACTATGGGCATTTTTATATACTTTTACTCTTCCTCAAGTGCCTTTTCCAACTCGTCAGTCATTTCAAGATCATGATAAACGTTTTGAACATCGTCGTCATCTTCAAGGGCTTCAATCATCCTTAATGCTTTTTGCGCAGTTGTAACATCTAATTCTCTTCTTGCATTAGATATTCTTTGTAATTCTGCACTTTCAGCTTCAATATTCATTTCTTCAAGCTTTTTTTGCATATTACCAAAATCTTCCATAGCAGTTGTCAAAATAAAGTGTCCGTCTGCATCTTCAATATCCTCCAAACCTGCATCAATAAGCTCCAGCTCTAGCTCCTCAATATCAACACCTTCACTAACAATACTAAAAACGCCCTTGCGATCAAACAAAAAGCTTAAAGAACCATTTTTTCCTAAAGCGCCACCACGTTTATTGAAAATAGAACGTACACTACTAACCGTTCTTTGGTTATTATCGGTTAAACATTCAACAAAAATTGCCACACCACCTTGGCCAGTTCCTTCAAAAGTAACCTCTGAATAATTTTCGCTACCTGCCTCAGCTTTTGTTATCGCCCTTTGTACCACATCCTTAGGCATGTTTGCACCTTTCGCATTATTCATGGCAGTTCTTAATCGTGGATTGGTATCCGGGTCAGATGTACCTCCATCTTTAACAGCAATTGTAATTTCTTTAGCAATTCTAGAAAAAATCTTTGACCTTTTAGCATCAGCTGCACCTTTCTTTCTTTTTATAGTTGACCATTTACTATGTCCTGACATATCTAGCTTATTATTGGGTTAGTAATTTTCTTTCAAAAACAAAATTGCAAAAATTTTGTTGATTTTCCTTACACTCAACAAAATTTCTTTATTAAAAACAGATTAAAGAGTAAATTGTCTTTTATTTTATTAGATATTCATTTACTTTTGCAGAAAATTTTATATCAATTTATTATGATTACAGTTGATTTAACAAAAATAAATGACCCGAAAGTAAATTTTAAAAAAAAATATGCTGAAGGACATTCAAATGTATATATTGAAACTTATGGTTGCCAAATGAATGTGGCTGATAGTGAGGTTGTAGTTTCTATTCTGAATAAAAATGGCTTTGCTTATACCGAAGATATTGATGTTGCAGATTTAATTTTGGTAAATACGTGTTCAATTAGGGAAAATGCAGAAAAAAGGATTTTTAATCGTTTGCAGCATTTTAAAGGTCTTAAAAAGAAGAACAAAGGATTATTAATTGGAATAATTGGTTGCATGGCTGAAAGACTAAAGGAACAACTTTTGGAACAGGAAAAATTAGTTGATATAGTAGTGGGACCTGATGCTTACAGAGATTTACCTAAACTGGTTCAACAAGCTGAGGGTGGACAACAGGCAATTAATGTACTTTTATCTCGTGAAGAAACTTATGCAGAAATTAGTCCTGTCCGTTTAGATAAAAACGGTGTTTCATCATTTGTTTCTATTATGCGTGGTTGCGATAATATGTGCTCATATTGCGTTGTGCCTTTTACCAGGGGAAGAGAGCGAAGTAGAGATCCTGAAACTATTTTGAATGAAGTACGTGAATTAATTGAAAAAGGCTATAAAGAAGTTACTTTACTAGGACAAAATGTTGATAAATATAACTGGAAAAATGCTGAAGTAAATTTTGCTAAGCTTCTTGAAATGACTGCACAACTAAATTCAAAATTACGTGTCCGCTTTTCAACTTCGTATCCTCAGGACATGACTGATGAAGTTTTACATACGATTGCCAAATATAATAATATCTGTAAATACATTCACCTTCCTGTTCAATCAGGTAGTACAAGAGTACTTGATTTAATGAAGCGTGGTTATACCAGGGAATGGTATTTGAGCAGAATTGATGCTATAAAGAAGATTATTCCAAATTGTGCTATTTCATCTGATTTTATTACCGGATTTTGTTCTGAAACAGAAGAAGAGCACAAAGAAACCCTTTCAATAATGGAAAAGGTTGGTTTTGACTATTCTTATATGTTCAAATACTCTGAAAGGCCTAATACATTTGCAGAAAAGAACTTAGAAGATGACGTTCCTGAAAAAGTAAAAGGACGTAGATTAGATGAAATTATTCAGCTACAAGGAAAATTATCACTGAAAAGTAATAAAAATGATGTGGGTAAAACCTTTAAAGTATTGGTTGAAGGTGTTTCAAAAAAATCAGAAGAACGCCTATTTGGTAGAAACTCTCAAAATAAAGTAATTGTTTTTGACAGAAAAGATAATCAGATTGGTGATTATGTTATGGTCAAAGTAGTTGATTGTACATCAGCAACATTAATGGGTGAAGCAATTTAAGTTATTTAGGAGTTGTAAATGAATAAATGCGTCTTGTGTCTATTTTTTTTGTTCTTTTACAAATCAAAATAAGTCGCAAATAGTGAACTATTTAAGAGTTTTTTTAAAGCAGTAAAAGGGTATAATAATAACGGTGAAAATAGTAGTTATTTGTTTACAGCTCCTTAACAGAGAAAAACGATATTAATCTCAAAAGGCTATGTTTGTCATCAATTTGCACAAATTTATAGTTAATATCGTTTTTTGTTCTTTTTTTTAAATCAATAAAAGTAAAGTCCATATCCATTTCAAAATCATTTAAAGCTTCCAAATACAATACTTTAACTCCCTCCAAATCCTTACTATTAATTAAATCAATTTCAGACTTTAATGCTAAAACATTTTCGTTTAACATTTCTTTTTCAAGTAAAAAATAGTAAGCATCATTTTGGAAAGCAATAGTAAAACTAGCATTATTCCTAATTTCTTTGGGTTCATAGGTATCATTATACAAATAATTAACCTGATCAACAACGATATAGCGTAAGGTTTTATAAACTTTTCTTGGATATTTTATTTCAATTTCCTTATTGAATTTATCCAAAAAAGCATCCTTTTTTCTCCTGCCAATTTCTCGTTTATCAATCTGATAGATTCGATTATTATCAATTAATTCCCGTAAATAGTAAAAATAATTGTCCATTAATATTTTATAATCATATATTAATTACACAAATTGCCCAAGTACTTATTAAAATACTGTTCTAAAGTTACGATTTTTTATAAAATTTAT
>JAOZNO010000974.1 GCA_029933755.1 Bacteroidales bacterium
ATAAACAACACATAAACGTTGACTTTATAGACACACACTAATAAGTTTATGGATTATTTAATTTTTATTCTTGGGCTTACCCTTTTAGTTTTTAGTGGAAAGTATCTTGTGCAAGGAGGTGTTTCAATTGCGAAACATTTCAGTATTCCACCCATGATTATTGGTGTTACTGTTATTGCTTTCGGAACATCAGCTCCTGAATTATTAGTAAGTATTCAGGCTGCACTTTCTGGTAGTCCAGAAATTGCTTTTGGTAATGTTGTTGGATCAAATATTTCAAACATTGCTTTAGTGTTGGCATTCACGGCAATTCTTATTCCAATTCCGGTTCACCGAAATGCTTTGCGAGTTGACTGGCCGGTAATGATGGTTGCTTCCGTACTTCTTTATTTATTTACCTTAAATGATATTTTAGGCTTTTATGAAGGCCTGATATTATTTGCATTATTAATAGGGTATCTTTATTATTCTGTAAATAAAGCAAAGAAAGAGGCAATTAATGAAAAGACTGATAAAGAAGATCGTGCTCAATACACTCTGGTTATTTCAATTGTTGCTATAGCGGTTTCATCAATTGGCTTAGCTATTGGCGCTCATTTTTTGGTTGATTCTGCTGTTAATATTGCCACAGACTGGGGGGTGAGTAAAAGGGTTATTTCTATTACTATAGTTGCTTTTGGTACAAGTGTGCCTGAGTTAACAGCATCGATAATTGCTGCTCTGAAAAAACAAACGGATATTTCAATTGGAAATATTATTGGTTCTAACATATTAAACATAATGGCAGTTCTTGGCGTAACCAGTATGATACAGGAAATTCATATTGATCATATTGCTTTTGCTTTTGATATAATATGGATGATGTTTGCTGCCATATTATTGTTTTTATTTATTTACCCGTTTAAAACTATATTTCTAAACAGAGTTGAAGGTATTCTGTTATTTGTTTCATATATTATTTATGTTAGCCTTGTACTAACAGGTTTTGATTTTGAATCTCTTTCTGGCTCTTTTTATACTAGTTTAGGCTTTTAAAAGATTATTGGTTTAAAAATAGAACTGCAATATCACCAATTAACAATAAAAACAATAGCATTTTGATACAATCAAAAAATATAAAAAAATCCTTTGGGAGTTTACAAGTACTTAAGGGGATTGATTTTAAAATTAATAAAGGCGAAATTGTTAGTATTGTTGGTGCAAGTGGTGCAGGAAAAACTACTCTGTTACAAATTATAGGTACTTTAGATAAAGCAGAAAGTGGGAAAGTACTTATCGATGATGTTGATATTACTATTTTGTCTGATAAAAAGCTTGCTAAATTAAGAAATGAGAAAATAGGTTTTGTATTTCAGTTCCATCATTTATTGCCAGAATTTACCGCATTGGAAAATGTTTGTATACCTGCTTTTTTAAAAGGAGATAAACGTAGCGAAGCTGAAGCTAAAGCTTTAGAAATACTTGATTTTCTAAATTTAAAAAATCGAATAAGCCATAAGCCAAATGAACTGTCAGGAGGCGAACAACAACGAGTAGCTGTTGCCAGGGCATTAATTAACAGGCCTGCTGTAATTTTAGCCGATGAGCCTTCAGGAAATCTTGATTCAGCTAACAAAAAAGAATTGCATGAGCTGTTTTTTGAGCTAAGAGATAAATTTAGCCAAACTTTTGTTATTGTAACACATGATAACGAATTGGCCACTATGTCTGACCGAATACTTCATATAAAAGATGGAATTGTGGAATGATGAATAAATAATTAGAAGATTTGGAGATTATTTTGAATTACCAGTTCCCAGTTGCAAATTACTAACATACAAATGATTAATCTGAAAGATTTTCTTGACGAAAAATATAACCAATACAATACTCCACAGTTTATAGAAACTGACCCAATTCAAATACCTCACCG
>JAOZNO010000975.1 GCA_029933755.1 Bacteroidales bacterium
TATATCTAATATATCGCCGTTTTCTTTTTCAGAGTGAAGAGCCGTAACTTCTATAGGATTTGATTTTATGGTACAGCTTAGGTTTGTTACTTCAGCACGGTAGGTTCCACTTGTTCCCGCCTCATAATCTAAAGAGCTTGCACCTGCTATGCTATCATTATTATTTGTCCATTGATAACCATATCCAGCACCTGTTGATAGTTGAAGTGTTACGCTGCCCCCTTCGCAAAAAGTAGTATCGCTTAGTGCAGCTATTTCAGCGCTTGAAGGTTTTGGGCTAAATTTTACCTGAATTCCTTCTGAGTCATTTATGCATCCGTTTTCATTTACTTTGACTAAATATAGTCCTGTTTCGTTTGCTGTAAAACCCGAATTGATAGCATCAGGGATTTCTACACCATCTTTTAACCACTGAAAATTTGGGTAGCCCCAATCGGTATAAAGATATGCTCCATGGTCACCATCACATTTATTTACTGAAGAGCCAGCAGTGATAACCGGATTTGGACATTCGTCAGGGAATTTTAAACGAACAGAATATGCTCCTTCCGAATTTCCCATATCTGCATTGCCATCAATAACCAGATAATAAGTAACACCTCCGGTTACATGGAATGATTGTGTGAGGGTTGTATCATCCGGGCTCCAAATCCCAAAGGTATTTACACAGGCATTTTCGTTACATGCAGATAGTAGCAGAACAAAAGTTGTTCCTTCTAAAGATTCTGAGAATTCCATATTTACCAAACCGGAATGTTCCGTTGTGAAAGAATGAATAATTTCCTTATTTGGTAAACCCCAAAAACATGAATAATTGTCAATTATTGAATCACCATTCAATAAGGTATTTCCAGTATAAAGTTCATTATTAGCTAAATTAATTGCTGAAGAACAGTCCATAAGGCCTGTGTCAGGAATTGTAAAGTAAGCAGATGTGAAATTCATATCATCATCCGTTTCATCAACTTCATCATTGGCATCTACGTGAAAAACTATGTATTTTGAACCCGAACTTGCAATAACCGGAAGGCTTAACATTTGTGTTATCAAAGTATCACCTTTAGCAACGAGGGAATTAACTTTTACAGAATCTATATAAATATCATCGTCGCTTAAAGATTGGTCGTCAGACACATAAGATTTCAAGACACTTGTATTGGCATTAGAGTTCCCAATATTTCTTATTATAAAATTCACCTGAAAGTTTTGACCTGATTGAACAAATTGAGGATCAACTTTTGCCTTTTCCACAATCAAATCGGCTCTGTTGTCCGGGCAAATTACTTCTAAAGTATAGTTGCCTTCTTCAGCATATCGCCCATCAACCACAATGTAGTAAGTACCTACTTCTGCATCATCTAAAATGGCAACAGAATCACCATAGGCTATATTGCTTAACCTATTAGCATATTTTAGGATAAAAACATCAAGATTACTTGATAAACCTGTTATTTTTGCCGTAATTCTACCAGGACTACTTGTTGTTATTTTATGGATTTTTTCTTTTCCTGTTTCCTGCCAGCTAATTTCGGAATATTGGTTAGCATTGTTTTCGCCATCGGTTGTATTACCTGAATATGTAGTTGAACATGAAAGCTCAATAGCTAAGATACTATCAAACTCAAGTCCCACATTATGAGGCAATAAACCAACAAAAGCAGATTGAGAATTACTATAGTCATGTCCACCTGGTGATAAATCATCAACATAAAAATAGCCATTGTATGAACCACCCCAGCCCCAGTTAAAGTGAAAATAATCAGCTCCCTGGTAACCATCGCAGTTAAAAGCATGACCACCACTGCCAAAACCAGAATAATACATGGGTCTACCGGCATCAATTTCTGCCCTAAGAAGTTTTTTCCAGTTTTCTTCAGTGTAATTATACTTGCTGGTTAATGTAGTAT
>JAOZNO010000976.1 GCA_029933755.1 Bacteroidales bacterium
AATCAGAAATTATATTATCAATTTCAAAAGAAAGTTTAAGCTCATGTAGGACAGGCTCCCCCATAGTATTAGGCCACCATAATTTAGGATTCGTAATTTTTAGACCAGGGAATTTTTTTGCAGAAAAATTTTCAGCTAATGTACTTTTTTTAGATATTGAAACGAACTTTTCTATATAAGTTGTTCCAAAACTACACTTTAGCAGACCTGATATTTTCTTGTTTGAATGATTTATTAATTCTGCCGATACTTCTAATTCAGCACTGTTCAAAGTTGTTAAATTAACCTTTGTTTCCACAAATGGTTTATCAATTGAAATACCATTGGAAAAATGAAGGCTGACATCTCTGAAAATACCCATGTTATTATCAGGTGGTGCAATATTCCAGTCAACAAAACCAATTGAAAAATCACCTGGTTTTGATGGAATAACTTCTATTGCCAGGATGTTTTTACCAGAATTAACTTGTTCCGAGATATTAAAGTTTGTACGACGAAATGCACCGTTTATTTGATCAAAATTGGCAATTAAATTACCATTTAACCAAACATTAGCTTTGTAATTTATACCATCAAAATTTAAATGAACTGTTTTATCAGCTTGTTCTGCCGTAAGGTCAAATACAGTACAATACCACCAAGGAACTTTAAATTGTTCTGTTGGAATGTTTTCCATATTCTTACCAAAATACGGATCATTATAAACTTTGTTTGCTACAAGAGTAGCTAATACTGTAGAGGGAACAATGGCAGAAAACCACTCATTTGTATTATTTAATACGGTTGATAGTTCAGCACCTGTGTACTCTATTTCTTTTGAGGATTGGATTTTCCAATTATCAGAAAGATTTATTCTAAAATTTGTGTCCATTCTGTAAAATGAATAAAAGATGCTTTATTTTAAACGCTTGATGGTTTTTCTTGATTTCAACATCATTCCACCACCAATTAGAACTAAGGATAAACCTGCAGCAAGATCAGTCATTTTTTGTATAAATGTATTTGCAAAAATCATTGCAAAAACGACAATTATACCAAATACAAATATGAAAAGTCCTAAGGCATTATTTATTTGTGCTGTTTTAAGTTTTTCGCGATTTTCAGCTGTATCCATAACTTTAAAATAAGGGGTTAAAAAAGAAAATAAATAAGAGATAAGAGAGCCAACACGCCAATTGACCATAGCTTTAAATTATTATACCAATGGCGATCCTTTTTATCAACACCTTCATAGGCATATTCATTTGGAATAAGAAGCACCAAAACACCAATTAGAGCAAATAGAATGAAAAATATCATTTTTGCCGTTTCTGACGAAATACCTGAAGCCCAATCAAAATTTAACATATTATTATTCTTTAATTTTTATTTTTCGCAAATAATTTTGTACTAAACACCAATCCCTTAAGTTGATCTTCAGTGTGTGATTTTGTCATAAAGCTAACAGTAACATTAACTATAAACCCAACAAGGAATGACCACCATGAAATATATAGGAAAGGGTCTTCAATAGTGAAGTAAATATCTTTAAACACATTTAAATAAACGGCTGATCCAATTCCAATAACCAATGCTGAAAGTCCTCCCCACTGTGTCGTCCTTTTCCAAAAAATCCCCAACAAAAGAATAGCAAATAGTGGCCCTTGAAAGAATGACATAAATGTTTGAATAGCTACATAAATGCCTGGAAAATCGCTACTAATAGGTGATGTGATTACTCCAACAACTAATAGTACCAAAGTAGTTATTTTACCTACTTTTAAATAATGTTTGTCATCAGCATTTTTCTTTATATAAGGTTCATAAATATCTTTTGTGAAAAGGGTAGCTGTAGAGTTTAGTAAAGAGTCAACACTTGACATTAATCCGGCAAAAAATGCAGCAAACATTAATCCAACCAGTCCGGG
>JAOZNO010000977.1 GCA_029933755.1 Bacteroidales bacterium
TTAATGGCTCAATGGTGAGTTTTGGAGCCGTTTTGGTTTCCGATATGAACTTAACTTTCTTTGGGCAAACCAAACCCGTTATGGATATCTATAATCTGGAAACATATAAGGTTATTGGAATAACAAGAGAGGAACATTTGGCTTATGAAGAGCCTTTAAAAGTAATGAGAGAATTTGCTGATTGGCTTAGTAAAGTTAGCGAGGGAAGGCCAGTATTTATTAGTGATAATCCTGCTTTTGACTGGCAATGGATTAATTTTTATTTTCACAAGTATTTAGGTCATAATCCATTTGGTTTTTCTGTCAGGCGAATTGGTGATTTGTATTGTGGACTGGTAAAAGATGCATCCAGAAATTGGGAATGGAAAAAGAAATATCGTAAAACAGCACATGACCATCACCCTGTTAATGATGCGAAAGGAAATGCAGAGGCATTATTAGCAATGAAGGAAATGGGCTTAAAGATTGATTTCTAAAACCGGATATTATGGAAAATCAATTACAGATATTAATTGTCATGATTGTTTACATGACTCTATTAATTGCCTGGGGGATATATCAAGGGCGAAAAGTAAAAACCAGTTCAGACTTTGCTATTGCTGGAAGGAATTTACCCGGTTGGGTTGCTGCATTGAGTGAACGTGCTACAGGAGAATCTTCCTGGGCATTGTTGGGCTTGCCTGGTGCTGCATATGCTACTGGTTTAATGGAAGTATGGACAGCAGTTGGATGTGTTGCCGGGATTATATTTGCCTGGGTTTTGCTAGCATGGAGACTAAGAGATGAAGCGGCTAAATATAAAACGGATACTTTTACAGATTATATTGCAAAAAAACATGGTGAATTTGGAAAATGGATTCGAATAGTTGGTAGTTTCACCATTGTGTTCTTTTTCTTCTTCTATGTTGGTGCACAGTTTATAGGCGGAGGAAAAACCTTAGAAAACCTGTTTGGAATAGATAGAGTGTATGGAATGCTCATTGTTATTCTAGTTGTTGTTCCATATACTATTTATGGTGGTTTTAGAAGTGTAACATATACCGATGTAATTCAGGCCATTGTGATGATTGCAACATTAATTATTGCACCTATTGCAGGACTTATTTATTTATCAAATCAACCTGAAGGGGCTTTGTATGCTACATCAATTTCTGAAGCTTTGTTTAAGGCCGGCCCTGAGTATAATACAATGACAGGTGGTGCTATTTTGATAGAAGGTAGTTCACTTTCTGATTTCTTAATCAATTTGTTTCCAAACTCTTTAAATATAGCTAAAGGAATAGGAACAGGAATTATAATTGCAGGAGCATTTTCCTGGTTTTTCGGATATTTGGGAGGACAACCGCAATTAAGTACCCGATTTATGGCAATTTCTGATGCTAAACAAGCTAAACAAGCCAGAAATATTGGTGTTGCATGGACTATTATTGCATATATTGGAGCATTGATGATTGGTTGGATCGGAATCGCAATCTTTGGGCCAGACGGCCTAAAAGATCAGGAAACGGTTATGCCTGAAGTTTTAACAACGCTTTTTAACCCATGGATTGCCGGAATTCTAATAACAGGTGTGCTAGCAGCTATTGTCTCAACGGCAAATTCTTTATTAATTTTGTCTGCAACAGAACTTTCAGAAAACATAATTAAACCTATTTTTAAAACAAGTTCAAAACACGCACTCTTACAATCAAGAATTATTACTGCATTATTATCTGTAATCGCCTTTGTGTTAGCCTACTTTTCACGAGGAGAAATGATCTATCTTATAGTTAGTTATGTTTGGGCAGGTATTGGTTCCACATTCTCTATTGTTATTTTATTCACTTTGTTCTGGAAGAGATTTCATGGAATTGCGGCAGTAATTACCATAATGACCGGAATGTTATTTACCATTATCTGGATAA
>JAOZNO010000978.1 GCA_029933755.1 Bacteroidales bacterium
AAGATGGATGGAAATCTTATAAGATTTATTATGAAGACAGCTAATCACAGCCCAAAAGCAATCAGACATTTGAATAGTCAATTATGAAGTGTTTTAGACATAAAAAAATAGTACATGGATATAAAATTTAATAAGAATGAAGACCATAATAAACAATTGGTTTCACAGCTTAATCATCGATTAGAGAAGATAAAACTGGGCGGTGGTCAAAAAAAAATAGAAAAGCAGCATGCAAAAGGAAAGCTAAGTGTAAGGGAGCGAGTGAATTACTTAATAGATAAGGGGTCAAGAGTAATAGAAATTGCTGCTTTTGCTGGTTATGGAATGTATAAAGAATATGGCGGTTGTCCTGCAGGTGGTGTGGTCGTGGTTATAGGGTATGTGAGTGGAAGACAGTGTGTTATTGTTGCTAATGATGCAACTGTTAAGGCCGGTGCCTGGTTTCCCATAAGTACAAAAAAAAATCTACGGGCACAGGAAATTGCTATGGAAAACAAACTACCCATTATCTACTTAGTTGATAGTGCTGGTGTATTTTTACCCATGCAGGATGAGATTTTTCCTGATAAGGAGCATTTTGGTCGAATTTTCAGGAATAATGCAAAAATGTCTGCAATGGGAATCCCCCAAATATCTGCAATTATGGGAAGTTGCGTAGCCGGTGGTGCGTACTTACCTATTATGTCAGATGAGGCAATTATTGTAAATGGAACGGGAACAATCTTTTTGGCAGGATCGTACCTGGTGAAATCTGCAATTGGTGAAGAAGTTGATAATGAGACATTGGGCGGTGCAGAAACTCATTCGGAAATATCCGGAGTGGTTGATTATATGGTAGAAACTGATCAGGAAGCTTTGACAAAAATTAGAAGTTTGATGTCGAAAATGGGAAAAGCTAAAAAAGCCTGTTTTGATAGAGTGGAGTCTAAAGAACCTTTAAAAGATCCAAAAGAAATATATGGAATTTTCCCACATAAAAGAGATTTACCATTTAATTTTCATGAAATAATTGAACGCTTGGTTGATAATTCTGAATTTGATGAGTATAAAGCAAATTTTGGAAAAACAATAATATGCGGTTATGCACGAATTGAAGGCTGGGCTGTTGGTATTGTTGCCAATCAGCGCACTATTGTGAAAACAAAATCAGGTGAAATGCAATTTGGTGGTGTTATTTATTCTGATTCGGCTGATAAAGCAGCACATTTTATTATGAATTGTAATCAGAAAAAGATTCCTTTAGTCTTTTTTCATGATGTTACTGGTTTTATGGTTGGTAAACGCTCAGAACATGGCGGAATTATTAAAGATGGTGCTAAAATGGTCAATGCTATGGCTAATTCCGTTGTACCTAAGTTTTCTATTGTATCAGGTAACTCTTATGGAGCTGGTAATTATGCTATGTGCGGAAAAGCTTATGACCCCAGGTTAATTGTTGCCTGGCCAAGTTCACAACTGGCTGTAATGAGTGGTGCAAGTGCTGCAAAAACGCTTTTACAAATTCAGTTAAGCAGTTTAAAAGCCCGTGGTGAAGAAATAAGTAAAGAAGAAGAGAATAAAATGCTTGAAAATATTACCAACAAATATACAGAACAAACTTCACCTTATTATGCAGCAGCCAGATTATGGACTGATGCTATTATTGACCCACTGGAAACCAGAAAAGTAATATCAATGGGTATTGAGGCTGCAAGTCATAATCCAATTAAAAAGAAATATAAAACGGGAGTTATTAGGACGTAGTCAATATTTGTCACTAATCATTTTGGCTCTAGTATAGATGTTCTGGGATGTTTTTAATATCTGTATTGCATATTTTAAGCAAGTAATTAGTACACTGGTAATTAGTAATTAAAATAATAACTCTACATTTTTAATTACCAATTACGAATTTCTA
>JAOZNO010000162.1 GCA_029933755.1 Bacteroidales bacterium
AAGGTGCGAAACATTAGTAAATTATTATTTTATTGAATTGCTACAATAGAGAAATATAAATTATAAATCTGACATATATGAAATCTGATAATTGCTATTTTATATTCTCGAATAATAATCAAAACTTGGCGTCTTTGCGTGAGAACAGAATTTATACTGTAGATGGACGAAAATATTAAAAAAATAGTGGATAATATTGTTGCGGAAAAGGGGCGTTCGCCTAATACTGCTATACCTATTTTACAAGCTATACAAAATGAATTTAACTACCTTCCGGAAGAAGCATTAAAAAGAGTTTGCGAAACTACGGATATTACCCCTTCACAAATTACTGGAATTTCAACATTTTATTCCCAATTCAGACATAAACCAGTGGGTAAGCATATAATAAAAGTATGTGTGGGGACTGCTTGCCATGTTAAAGGTGCATTACAGGTTTATGATTCATTCAAAAGGCAGCTTAAACTGAAAGACCATGAAGATACGGATTCAGACGGGATTTATACGCTTGAAAAAGTAGCCTGTTTGGGTTGCTGTACTATTGCACCTGTAATTCAAATTGATAATATTACTTATGGTCATGTTGAAACAGAAAAAGTTGCTGAAATACTTAGTGATTTTCAAATAGCGGTTAACAATCCTCCATCCAAATCAAATATAGTTCCACTAAGTAAAAGTGAATCACAGGGAGAAATAAGAATTGGCTTAGGTTCATGCTGTGTAGCAAGTGGCAGTGCTGATGTTAAAAATGAACTGGAAAAAACCTTAGCAAAAAATAAAATTGCGGTTGATATAAAACATGTAGGTTGTGTTGGAGTGTGTAACCAGGTGCCCATGTTGGAAATTCATAAACCCAATGAACAACCGGTTTTTTACACAAAAATTAAAGCGGATGAGGTAAAAGAAATTATTCAAAACCATTATAAAGCAAATAGCTTCTTTGATCGCTTTAAAAATACCGTTTATAACTTTTTTGATGATTTTGTCATTTCAGAATTACCCGAAACAATAAAAAAGTATGCATCAGATAAAAGAGAATCACCAATTTCTGAATTTTTAGATGGTCAGGTATATATTGCTACTGAGCATCGTGGGGTATTAAAACCTTCTGATTTTGATGAATATAGCAGACTTGATGGCTTTAAAGCATTAAAAAAATGTTTGCAAGGAACATCACCTACAGAAATAATAGATATTATAAATAAAAGTGGTTTAAAAGGTCGGGGTGGTGCTGGTTTTCCATCTGGTGTAAAATGGCAAATGGTAAAAGATGCACAATCAGATAAAAAATATGTAATTTGTAATGGCGATGAAGGTGATCCGGGCGCATTTATGGACAGGATGCTTTTAGAATCCTATCCATATCGAATTATTGAAGGTTTAATCATTGCCGGATATGCTGTCGGAGCTAATGAAGGTATTTTCTATATTCGTGCAGAATATCCGCTTGCTGTAAGCCGCATTAAAGATGCAATAAAAACTTGTGAAGAAAAGTTATTGCTTGGTGATAAAATCCTAAATTCTGACTTCTCATTTAAGCTAAGTGTTTTTGAAGGTGCTGGTGCATTTGTTTGTGGCGAAGAAACTGCTTTAATAGCTTCGGTAGAAGGCAAACGAGGTATGCCATCAATGCGACCACCCTATCCTGCTGAAAAAGGACTTTGGAACAAGCCAACCTTAATTAACAATACCGAAACATTAGCTTTAGTTCCCTGGATTATTCGGAATGGTGCAGATCAATTTAACAAAATAGGGACAAAAAACAGTAAGGGTACAAAAGTTTTTGCACTTGCCGGAAAAATAAAAAGAGGGGGATTGATCGAAGTCCCTATGGGAATTAGTATCAGGCAAATCATTGAAAATATTGGTGGTGGAGTTCCAGAAGGCAGAAAATTTAAAGCAGTCCAAATTGGTGGGCCTTCGGGCGGTTGTATTCCTGCGTCAATGTCGGATACATCAATTGATTATGAGTCGCTTATAAGTGTTGGTGCCATGATGGGTTCCGGCGGATTAATTGTTCTGGATGATACCGACTGTATGGTGGATATCGCAAAATATTTCCTTTCGTTTACTCAGGATCAGTCCTGTGGAAAATGTACTTTCTGTAGGGTTGGAACCAAAAGAATGCTTCAAATATTAGAGAAAATAACAACGGGTAAGGGTAGTGAGAAAGATTTAGAAGTTTTAGAACAATTGGCTTACAGTACACAAAAAGGGAGTATTTGTGGTTTGGGGAAAACAGCACCAAACCCGGTTTTATCAACTTTAAAATATTTCAGGCATGAATATGAAGCGCATATTAATGGTAAATGCCCTACGGGAAAATGTGAAGGATTAATCACCTATAGTATTACAGATGATTGTATAGGATGTACCATTTGTGCACAAAAATGCCCGGTAGATGCCATTGAATTTAAACCGCACGAACTTCATCATATTGATACAGAGGCATGTATTAAATGTGATGTTTGTAAACAGGTTTGCCCGGTGAATGCTGTGATAACTATATAATTTTTTAATGATGATTTTCGATTGAATCTAAAAAAATATACTTTCCGGCTTTGCGTAAACTAAAAAATAATGGAGTACTAGTTTAAATGATTAACATTACAATAGACAATATAAAAACTCAGATTACTGAAGGAACAACAGTTCTAAATGCTGCCAAGTCAATTGGTGTTGAAATTCCCACTATGTGCTTCCTGGAAGGTCAATCCAATCATCCATCTTGTATGATTTGTGTGGTGAAAGATAAAAGTACGGGAAAACTCTTCCCATCTTGTGCTATTGCAGTTACCGAAGGAATGGAAATTATCAGTAAAGATGAAGAAATTATTAATGCGAGAAAAGAATCACTTGAACTTTTATTGAGTGACCATGTGGGAGATTGCGAAGCACCTTGTCGCCCATCCTGTCCTGCAAATATGAACATTCCTTTAATGAACCGCCTAATTGCCGATGGGAAATTCTCAGAATCAAATATAGTAGTTAAGGAAGATATAGCTTTGCCCTTAATTTTAGGATACATTTGTCCTGCACCATGCGAAAAAGCATGCAGAAGAAATCAGGTTGATAATGCAGTTTCTATCTGCCATTTGAAAAAATCGGTAGCAGCTGAAGATTTAAGCAGCGAAAATTCTTATTTACCGCCAAAAGAAAAAAAGACTAATAAAAAAGTAGCAATTATTGGCACAGGTCCGGGTGGACTTTCTGCCGCTTTCTACATACTAAAATGGGGACATGAATGTGTGCTATTTGATAAAAATAAAGAACCGGGCGGTACTTTGCGTTATCAGATATTAGAAAATGAACTTCCTAATGAAGCCATTGATAAGGAAGTTGCTCTAATTAAAAAATATGGGGCAGAATTTCGTATGAATTACCTCATCACCAAAGAAATTTATGAAACCAATATAAAAAAGAATTTTGATGCCATCATTCTTGCAACGGGAGATTTTGAATCATCTAACTTTAAGGATTTTAGTTTTGAGTCAGGAAAATCAGGAATTACCATTGATAAGGGAACATATGAAACAAGTGAAGAGGGTGTTTTTGCATGTGGGAATATTATTCGATCACGCCGAATGGCCATAAACTCTGTTGCACAAGGGAAAATTGCTGCAAATTCAGCAAATATGTATCTAAGAGGTGAAAAGCCTAAAAAGGCTCATAGGATGTTCAATTCAAAATTCGGAAAGTTATTTGAAGCAGAGTTGGATGAATATATGAAAGAAGCAATTCCTGAAAAAAGAATTGAGCTTGAGAAAGGGAAAATGGGTGATTTTACAAAAGAAGAAGCTATTTTGGAAGCTCAACGCTGTATGCATTGTGACTGCCGCAAAGTAGATGATTGTAAACTAAGAACCTACTCCGATCAATATAAAGCTGACCAAAAAAAATATAAGTTTGGTGAACGCAAAACCATAAAAAAATACGATCAGCATGATACAGTTATATATGAACCCGAAAAATGCATACGATGTAATTTATGTGTGGATATTACGGTTAAAAATGGTGAATTAACGGGCCTTACAAGTGTAGGAAGAGGCTTTAATGTTCAAATTGATGTTCCTTTTGGAGAATCAATGAAAAATGCATTGACAGAAACAGCCATAAAATGTGCGGAGGCTTGTCCTACAGGGGCGATTTCGTTGAAATAAAAAAACTCACGCAAAGCCGCAAAGTCGCAAAGAAAAAAATGCATTCTTGGCGAGAGAACTAAATCATTATAAAAAAAACAAAACATCAACCGCAGTTGGTAATTTTTAATAATATGAAAGAATAACATGAAACACCTTAAAACACAATTCTTTGCGTCTTTGCGTCTTTGCGTGAAAATAATAATTGTCAACTTAATTCTTATACTAACAATCTCTTTCAATAGCTATGCCCAAAACAAAACATGTTGGCCATCTTTCCGTGGAAATCAGTCATTAACCGGTTTTACAAATATCCAACTTCCAAATTCACTTAAACTATTGTGGAGTTTTAAGACGGGAGATGTTATAAAATCCTCACCGGTAATTTGTGGCAAAAATATTTATATCGGCTCAAATGATGGTTATCTTTATTCCATTTCTGAAAAGGGAAAGCTCAATTGGAAATTCAATTGCGAATCGTCTCTTGAAGCTTCACCTCTTTTTCTGAATGGCATTATTTACATTGGAACACTTGAGGGAAATTTGTATGCCATTGATAGTAAAACAGGTAAACTAAAATGGAAGTATATTACCGAAGGTCAAATTTCTGGCCCATCAAGTTGGGTTTATACTACGAACAAAAAAGAAAAACAGATAATTACAGGCAGTTACGATTTTTTCCTGCATTGCGTTAATGCCAAAACCGGCAAGTTAAGCTGGAAATACGAAACAGATAATTTCATTAACGGTGCACCTGCAACTGATGGAAAAATAGCAGCTTTCGGTGGGTGTGATGGGTTTATACATCTAGTAAATACAAATACAGGCAAAGCTTCTGATAAAATTGATGTAGGTACTTATATTGCTTCATCACCAACAATTGAAAAAAACAAAGTGTATTTTGGAAACTATGATGGTACATTTTATTGTATTGATATAACAAGTAAAAAAACGCTGTGGAAATATGAAGGAGCAGGCCCTTTTTTGGCTTCTCCGGCTGTTTCGGCAAATAAAGTAATTATTGGTTCTCAGGATAAAAATGTATATTGCTTCGATAAATTAACAGGGAAACTACTTTGGAAATTTAAAACATTACGAAAAGTAAATGGCTCAGCAGTAATTACAAAAAACGTAGCGGTTATTGCTTCCGGTGATGGAAGAGTTTATATGTTGAATCTGAATTCCGGTGAAAAAATATGGTCTTATGAAATAGGAAGTCCAATTAGTACTTCGCCCGCAGTAATTAATAACATGATTGTAGTTGGTGCGGAAGATGGAAGAGTTTATGCTTTTGGATTAAAAAAATAAATCTGTGATTATCTGTGTTACGAAGTATCAGTGTCATCAGTGTTCCAAATAAAAATATAAAATAATATGAAGATAGTTAATATAGTCCCCGGATTTGGCGCCACATTCTATTGTGGTAATTGCCTGCGTGACAGCGGGTACACGAAATCATTAATTGATTTAGGTCATGATGCCATGATGCTGCCTATATACTTACCCCTAACGATGGAACATGGTGTTGAAGAAGATACAAATCCCATTTTTTATGGTGCAGTAAATATTTATCTGAAACAGAATTTTAAATTGTTCAAGAAAATGCCCAAATGGATGGAGCGATTTTTTAATTCATCGCCAATTTTAAGGTATGCAGCAAAAAAGGCAGGTTCAACACGTACCGAAGGTCTTGAAGAAATGACCATTTCTATGTTAAGTGGTAGCCAGGGAAATCAGGATGCAGAACTTCAGGAATTAATTGATTTTTTAAAAGTACATGAAAAACCTGATGTGGTACACCTTTCAAATGCCTTATTACTTGGTTTAGCCAAACAAATTAGGGAACAGCTTCAAATTCCAGTAATTTGTTCTTTACAGGATGAAGATGTTTGGGTGGATGCGATGAACGATTTCTATCAAAAAAAGGTATGGGACTTAATGGCAGAACGTGCCAAAGATGTTGACGCATTTATTGCGGTTAGCGATTATTATGCTTCAGAAATGAAAAGAAAAATGAAAATCCCAGATGAAAAAATGCATGTGGTTCATATTGGTATTGTTAAGGATTTGTATAAAGCCTCCATTCCGGTTCAAAACCCACAAGCAATTGGTTACCTTTCAAGAATGTATAAAGAACATGGATTTGGTATTATGATTGATGCGTTTATAAAATTGAGGGAAAATACTGAATTTAAGAATGTTAAATTGAAATTGTCTGGTGGAATGACAGCAGATGATAAACGTTTTGTAAACAAACAATTTAAAAAACTTAAAAAAAACAAGCTTTGGCAGGATGTTGAAATTATTAATGATTTTAAAACAGAATCTCTAAGTGAATTTTATAAAAAACTCACTCTCCTATCGGTACCTGTTTTAAAAGGAGAAGCATTTGGCACTTATCAAATTGAATCGCTTGCTTGTGGAATTCCATTGGTTCAACCTTCACTGGGTGCATTTACTGAAATTATAGAAACAACTGGTGGTGGTGTGCTTTATGAACCCAATACAGCAGAAGCTTTAGCAGAAAAATGGGCAGAAGTATTATCTGATCCTGAAAAAATACAGCAAATGAGTGAAAATGGTAGAAAATCGGTATTGGACAATTTCACAACTGATGTTTTGACCCAGAAAGTACTAGCCGTTTATGAAAAAGTAACAAATGATTTTCAATCAAAAAAAAGGATTGCTGTTTAAGAATTTCTAAAAATAAAAAATGATAGTAGAACTAGATAATATAAGCAAGACATACCAAAACCGAGGCACTACAATTAAACAAGAAGTTTTAAAAGAGCTTTCATTTAATGTGAATAAAGGCGATTCAATTGCAATTATTGGCCCATCCGGATCAGGAAAAAGCACATTACTAAATATTATAGGCACATTGGATATTCCTAATTCGGGTATAGTGAAACTAAATGGGAATGAGCTAAATGAACTCAATGAAAACCAATTAGCCGAAATTCGAAATAAGAATATTGGATTTGTTTTTCAAATGCATCACTTATTACCACAACTTAGCCTGATTGAAAATGTGCTTATACCAAGCATTCCAAATAAAAATAAAACAAAGCAAAACGAAATCTATGCTAAAGCAAAGAATCTATTAGCCAGCGTTGGATTAGAAGACAAAATTCATAAACACCCGGGAAATTTATCAGGTGGTGAATGCCAGCGTGCGACGGTTATCCGGGCATTAATTAACGAGCCAGAACTAATACTAGCTGATGAACCTACCGGCTCACTTGACAAAGAATCTGCAGAACAAATGGGCGAATTACTCACGGAAATAAACAAAAAGCACAAAGTA